>CAMNAQ010000007.1 GCA_946531495.1 uncultured Lachnospiraceae bacterium
CACAGCCGGTCCTTCCCTCCATGCAGAGCGTATCATCGGACAGCTTATATACCTTTCCGCACTGATCGCCTCGTTCCGCAAAGATCCTTATGGGAGCTCCCTGGCTTTTTATTGCCATCACTTTGTCCGGATATGAGATGAAGCTTTCCCGCATCATCTTCACACCGTCCTTCGTATAACTGACGGTATGAATGCCTGTATCAATGTCCAGCTCCCTTATGTAATCAGGAATCTCCTCTATACGCTTAAGCTGTCCGCTCCAGTGCTGACGTATGCCAAGGATCTGAATGCGCTCTTCCCCGTCCGGAATTATGAACAGATCTCCGAGAGGCTCGTAATGACTCTGATATTCCGGAATGCCGCACATGGTCTCATTTGCAAGATCCTCGGCCTCTGCGATCCTGCCGTTTCGTATCAGTTCTCTTATTACAGGAATGTTTTCCTTTGCGTCAGGGTTTATACGGTCGCGAGGTCCGCCCCACCATATGCTGTCATTGTTCAGCTGGAAACGGTCAATAAGTGTTCCGCCAAAGCACATTGCTCCCATGAATCCATTGCCCAGCGGAAGTGCGCTGTTCCAGTCTGCCGCTGCTTTCCTGTACCAAAGTCTGTTCATCTTTAACCCCCTGCAAAAACACAAATTCAAGTCATCATCATCCAAAATATTTGCTTTTCTTACGGCCTTTTCTTATGGCGTCTTATTCCGGTCATATGGTTTCCTGCCACCACTTATAAAAATTCGGGACAAAAAAACTTTGTCCCGAATCATATCAGATTCTCTTTATCCATGCCTGCGCAAGATCCGTCCAGAGGCCAACATCCTCTTTCAGGCTCATATCGATACCGTTTGCCGGCATTTCCTTTCCGCTGAAGAACTGCTCTATCAGCTCTTCCTTTCTCTTATCGGATACGTTTATTCCCTTGCCATCCTTTACGGCATGTACAGCGCGCATGGTCTGCTCCATGGTATTGTTCCATCCATCCGGAGACCATCCTCTGAAATAATACTTATTCGCAACGGATAGTCCGTGGAATCCGTCCGGGAAAACATAATGGGCAAATTTCACTCCAGCTTTCCTGAGTGCCATGGCAAAAAGATAACTGTTTTCCACGGGAACAAGGTCGTCTGCTGCGGTCTGCCAGATAAAGCACTGGGGAGTATTCTCGATCACATGCTTTTCAAGAGAGAAATAATCAAGTTCCTCTGCGGTGGCATCATCCCCAAGGAGTGCCCTGAAGGAATCCCTGTGTGCATATTCTCCCGAGGTGATAACGGGATAAGAAAGGATGACCCCGTCAGGTCTGTTTGAGATCTTATCAAGCTCAGGATCCTGATCCTTCACATCGCCAAAATGTACGGCAAGACTTCCGCATACATGGGCTCCTGCAGAAAATCCGCAGATGACAAGCTTCCTTCCGTCTATGTTATATTCTTCAGCATTATGCCTTATAAATCTCACTGCTCTGGAGATATCTTCAAGGGGCTGCTTTTTCAGAGGCACAGACATTGTGATGTCCGTTGTGTAGGTAAGGACAAATGCATTCATTCCTCTGTTATAGAATTCCATTGCAGCGATTTCGGCCTCATGAGGAACCACCATGCAATATCCGCCCCCGGGCACCACAAGCATGCAGTCGCGCCCTTCATCATCATTATGAAGATAAGCGAATATATTCGGAGTAAATCCGTAGGAAGCTGCATAATCATATTCACCGTCATTCCATATATTCTTACGGAACTTTTTTATCTCAGGCTTGCCCAGTCCGGTTATTTCATAATCCGAATCGGGATATCCGGCTTCCCACTTATCTATTTTCTCCTCGGGAAGCACAACCTTAAGAACCGAATAATATGCTTCCTTTGCCTTACTCTTTCCTGCAAACAGCAGCGGGTAACTGGTCTCTCTTCTAAAGCCAGTAAGCCAGCTGTCTTCATCCTTGAGATTCCAAAATGTCACGGATGTCACATTTGCCTTGCCGGACTTCTTTGCCTCTACATATATCCTGAAAAACTCCGCATATCTCTCACCAAGCGCCTTCATAGACTCTTCGGAAGGATCGGCGTTGTGCAGATCCAGCTCCGTGATATTAATCTTAAGTCCGAGGCCGCCGTACATTTCAAGAGCCTTGCGGTAATCATCATACCCCGGATGATCCATGAGAAGATGGGACTGCATTCCCATTCCGTCCACAAGTCCTTTTTCCTGAAGGGGCTTGAGGATATTGGCAATGATAAAATCCCTTTTCCATTCAAGGGCAGTCTCATAATCGTTATAGAAAAGATCCACGCCTTCCGCAGCGTATTTTCTGGCAAATTCGAATGCCTTGATCACAAAATCGTTTCCGACTGTTTTAGTCCAGAATGATTTTCTGAAATCTCCGTCATCAACCGCCTCATTTACAACATCCCATGCATAGATGATGCCCGGATACTGAGTCTGTACAAAATCCAGGACTCCGTGAATATAACTCTCCAGACGGGCAAGCATGGTATCTCTGTCTGCAAGAGGGAAGTTCTCATTGTAATGCTGACAGAAGAACCACTTGGGGGTCTGGTTGTGCCATACAAGAGTATGACCACGCATTGGTATTTTGCTCGATGCGGCAAATTCCAGATAAGGCTTTGCTTTTTCAAAGCAGAGTGCAGGTTCAAGATCGTATCTGTCCGGATCCGACTTGCATTTATCCTCATCAAGATAATACATGGGCTTCATATCGTTTTCGCAGGTGAAGCTGTTAAACTGGGCATTCAGCAGCTTCATATCTGCAGGTGTATGCAGATTCTTCCATGAAATGGCTGCTCCTATTTTAAAATACTGCTCATAAGCTGTTTTTAGATTCATATTATTTCCCCTTATGCATCAAAAGATCTACAGTCCTCCGCTCTCATACAGGATTTAAGTCTCAGCGGTTCAGAAGCTCCCGTACCTCTTCAAGTCTTGGAGGATTCAGCGGAAGCGGGAATCTGGAGATTGCGATTGCAGAGCATGCACTTGCAAATCTTACGATTTCTTCATCGCTCATTCCCTTTAATAATCCATATACGCAGCCTGCCTTGAAGGTATCTCCCGCACCCAGCGTGCTCTTGACCTCCACATCAAAGGGCTTCATATAGTGGATCTCTTCACCCTTTCTTGCGTAGAGCATATCTCCGCCGCCCTGGGTTATGATGGTAAGACCTTCCGTTTCATTCTGCATCAGGCCCATTATCTCCTCGGGACTCATTCCCTTATAATGCTCGCCCGTGCACTCTTTTGATACAACATTTATCGCTGCGTTTCTGTGGAGAAACGATTTATGGTCACTGTCTATGGTAACGTAGGGGATTCCCTTGCTTATACAGATCTGGGCAGCCTTCTCGGTCTCTTCCCCGAAGAAGGGATCTATCGCCGCCACTTTGCAGCCTTCCACATCTATCTCCCTCGGGATGCTCCACCATCTCTTGCCTGATGCAAAGAGGGACTGGAATCTTCCCATGGGTGATCGGACAAGGCCCGCGATGACCACGTAATCCATCACTCCGGGATCATCCTCTGCAAAATACATGAGGGAATGATCCACATTTGTACCCTCGTAAAAATCCCTGAGCATGGGAGCGACTTCCGTTCCTATCCAGGTGCCGTCCATCCTTACGCCTACGCCAAGGGAATCCAGGACCGTGGCGGCCGTTCCCGTCTCGCCTCCCGGAAGAAAATAGTGAGCCTTTATCTCCGAATACTCATCCGGCTTCAGGAATCCGTCTTTAAGAAGAAAAGAATGTGTTCCAAGAACCTGCCCGAACAGATATACTTCCGACTGTTTTTCCATTGACCGTACCTCCCCGTATTTAACCCCATGTAAGATCCACTACCTGCCGACTACTATATTCGGCGCAGTCACCTGCCTGTCACAGTAAGGGCATATTCCGGTTGTGGCCGCCCTGATCTTGAGGCTCGCACCGCATCCGGGACAATCCATTCCCACAAATGGTCTGTCCTTGATCGGATCTGCGGGTATGTATCTGTCGGTGAGGATGAACCTTACTCCCTGCGCATCATATACCAGATTGATGAGGATCTTTTTCTTTTCCCCGTAGGATATCAGGCGCATAAGCTTGTCCTGTGTGATGTGCAGATAATCCGCAACCTCCTGTGCAGGAACCGATCCGTCGGGATCTGCCCTGAACACCCTGTCCATGGATCCGAGCCTTCCCACATAGCCAAGTGTCTTCAGATAGTTGGCAAGAAGCGCCACTGTTATTCCTGTCCACAGCATGAACAGAGGAACGGTGTCGGTGGTCCCGTATTCCACCATGGTTCCGATAAATACGAAGGTCATTGTGAATGCGGGAACTGCTATGAATGACCAGATGGCAAGCTGAAAATATAACTTTCGAAGATTAATGTACATAGTCAGACTCCGATCTCAGATAGGTGCCGCAGTGAACGCATCTTGCGCCTCCTCCGACTCTCATCTGTACCTGTGCTCCGCAGTGAGGACAGTCCACGCTAATAAAATCCCCTTCCGTTTCGGGCTTCATTATGACCATGGCGCCTTCCCAGCCGTAGGTGACATTACGGAGGATGTTCTTATCCGTAAGTACACGGATATCGCTGCGGACTCTCTGTCCTGTAAAGCCTGTGAGCTTTTCAAATGCCGAATAGGGTACCAGGCCGTCATAATCTTCCTCGAAGATCCTGTTATACTTCTCCGCACGGTATATCCTTCCCTTCAGAAGTACCGCAGGAAAAGTAAAGACTGATGCTAATCCCCCTGCCATCACTGTCATGAAGCCTCCGCCTGCCAGTGCAACCATTCTGTCCTCTGCCACGTGGGTGATCATGAAGATGACGAACATCGCCGCAAAAAACCAGAAGAATGCACCTATGGCGATAAAAATATTACATATGACTTTTGTCGAAGCGATCTTAAGCTTGTTCAGATACATTTTTCATTCTCACGTTAGAAAAATGCCCCGGCATTAACCGGGGCTAAGAATTTATTATTCTACGCCGTTCCAGCAGTAAGTACAGAGATCATCATGCGGAAGTCCCGTTGAATCGAGCATATCATCAAGTCTTGCATATCTGAGGGAGGTAAAGTTCATTTCTTTTCTGATCTCTTCTATCATAGCAGCATACTTCTCTGTATCCGGATCCGCATACTGCTTGAGAACTTCTTCCGTAACATTGCCGCCCTCGAGTCTTTCGATGACTCTTCTGGTGATAAGATCCATTTCAGACTTTGATCTTGAGAAGTTCAGATATTTACATCCGTATACAAGAGGAGGACATGCAGGTCTTACATGAACTTCCTTTGCGCCAGACTTGTACAGAAATTCGGTTGTCTCGCGAAGCTGTGTTCCTCTTACGATTGAATCATCGATGAGGATGATGCTTCTGTCCCTGATAAGCTCCTCTACCGCAAGCAGCTTCATCTTGGCAATCAGATCACGCTTGCTCTGAATGGTGGGCATAAAGGATCTTGGCCAGGTAGGCGTGTACTTTATAAAAGGTCTGGAGAACGGAATTCCCGATGCATTGGCATATCCGACCGCATGAGCGGTTCCGGAATCAGGAACGCCGGCAACAATGTCAGCCTTAACATCATCCCTTCCGGCCATTGCGGCACCGTTTCTGTATCGCATCTCCTCAACAGACATTCCTTCATATGAGCTTGAAGGATATCCGTAATATACCCAGAGGAATGTACAGATCTTCTTCTTGTCACCGGGAGCCTTCAATGTGACACAGTTGGAATCGGTGACACATACGATCTCTCCGGGGCCCAGTTCCTTATAGTTATTGTATCCTAGATTCTTATATGCAAAATTTTCAAAGGAAATACAGAACGCATTATCCTTCTTGCCTACGACTACGGGAGTTCTGCCAACCTTATCTCTTGCGGCATAGATCCCCTTGGGTGTAAGCAGAAGGAGCGATACGCTTCCGTCAACCGATTCTAGGGCATAGCTTATTCCATCGATCAGATTTTCCTTGGTATTGATAAGAGCGGCGATAAGCTCTGTTGCATTGATCTCGCCCGAGCTCATCTCCATGAAATGGCTGAGTCCCCTGTCGATAAGATCCCTGGCAAGCTCTTCCGAATTGTTGATCTTGCTTACGGTAACTATCGCATAGGTGCCATGGTGTGAATGAATGATAAGAGGCTGGGGTTCATAATCAGAGATCGAACCGATGCCCATATATCCGTCCATCTCCTGGACCTCTTTATCGAATTTGGTCCTGAAGGGAGAATTCTCTATATTGTGGATCGCACGGTCAAAACCGTTTTTTCCGTATACGACAAGTCCGCCTCGTCTTGTTCCGAGATGCGAATGATAATCCGTACCGAAAAAGAGATCAAATACACAACTTTCCTTAGCAGCTACTCCAAAAAAACCACCCATGACTAACTAACCCTTTCAAACTCTTTTTGTTGTTTCATGACACGCATGTCATTTATCACTTAAATGCTAACCCCCGACATAAGAGTTTTGGTATTAATTTATAAGTCCCGTCAGTCTGACGGTATTATCCTTTGCATCTCCCCTGAAGACCGCAGAGCCTGCAACGATCACATTTGCTCCGGCCTTCATGATATCAGCGATATTATCTCCGGTAATTCCGCCGTCAACCTCGATATCGGTATCAAGTCCCTCCGCAGTCATAAATGCCCTGAGTGCCCTTACCTTATCAATGGTCTCCGGTATAAGCTTTTGGCCTCCGAAACCGGGTTCCACAGTCATCACTAGGATCATGTCCGCTTCTTCCGCATATGGAAGCACGGCGCTTATCGGTGTTCCGGGCTTTATTGATATGCCGGCCCTGACCGGAACGCCCTTCAGGCTTGTGGTTTCCTTGATATGTCTTATGATACGCCCGGCATTGTCCGGATCAGCCTCAATATGGAAGGTGATCCCGTCAGCACCGCATTTGGCAAATTCCTCGACATATCTGTCCGGTTTTTCGATCATCAGATGTGTATCAAAAAAAAGATCGGTACACTTTCTGATGGAAGTCATCACCGGCATCCCGAAGGATATGGACGGGACAAATATCCCGTCCATGACATCAAAATGGAGATAGGTCGCCCCACCGCTTTTAACCGCACTTATCTGTTCTCCGAGAACAGTAAAGTCAGCTGCAAGTATCGAGGGGGCTAAGATATTACTCATTTTCAGATGAACTCCTTAACTGACTTGTAAACGCCCTCTGCATCAAGGCCATACTTGTGGATAAGATCTGCTGCGGATCCGGACTCGCCGAATACATCCTGCATTCCCACTCTCTTAACCTTTACAGGGCACTCTTCGGAAAGAACCTCGCATACCGCAGATCCAAGTCCGCCGATAACCGAATGCTCTTCACAGGTAACAACCTTTCCTGTCTTCTGAGCACTCTTTATTATAATATCCCTGTCAATGGGCTTGATAGTGCAAATATTGATAACCTCGGCATCTATTCCGTCAGCTGCCAGCTTCTCTGCTGCACCGAGTGCGGAATCAACCATGATGCCTGTTGCTACTATGGTAACGTCCTTACCTTCCCTTACAATGCTTCCCTTGCCGATCTCGAACTTGTAATCAGGCTTGTCGTTGATAACGGTACAAGCAGCACGTCCGAATCTGATATAAACAGGTCCCTCATACTCGAGTGCCGCTCTTACAGCCGCCTTAGCCTCCACATCATCTGCGGGACACATTACCACCATTCCGGGAATGGTTCTCATAAGAGCAATATCCTCGTTGCACTGATGGGATGCACCGTCCTCACCAACGGAGATACCTGCGTGAGTAGCGCCGATCTTAACATTGAGATGAGGATATCCGATCGAGTTTCTGACCTGCTCAAATGCTCTTCCTGCTGCGAACATTGCGAAGGAGCTTACAAAAGGGATCTTGCCGGTAAGGGAAAGTCCGGCTGCAACACCCATCATGTTGGACTCTGCGATACCGCAGTCGATATGTCTGTCGGGATATGCCTTCTTAAAAATTCCTGTTTTTGTAGCTGCTGCAAGGTCTGCATCAAGTACTACGAGCTGGGGAAATTCTTCTGCCAGATCCTTAAGAGCATTTCCGTAGCTCTCTCTGGTTGCAATTTTCTTAACGTCTGCCATTTTTATTCCTTTCACGCCGTTTAGGCATTTAATCTGTATTTTTGATCATCCTGGATTACGCTGTTATCAGCCCTCTTTTGCCAGTTCCTCATCAATCTTTGCAAGATCGGCCATTGCTACAGCATACTCCTCATCATTGGGAGCCTTGCCGTGCCAGTCAACCGAGTTCTCCATGAAGGATACGCCCTTACCCTTGATCGAGTGAAGGATGATACATGTGGGCATGCCCTTTGTTTCTCTTGCGTTCTTGAACGCTGATCTGATCTGATCGAAGTCATGTGCATCGATCTCTACAACATTGAAATTAAATGCCTTGAACTTATCTGCGATGGGATAGGGAGAGCAAACCTTATCGATGGGTCCGTCAATCTGAAGACCGTTATTGTCTACGATCACGCAGAGATTATCCAGCTTGCGGAAGCCTGCGAACATTGCTGCTTCCCAAACCTGTCCTTCCTCTATCTCGCCGTCGCCGAGAAGGGTATATACTCTGAAATCCTTATTATCGAGCTTAGCACCGAGTGCCATTCCTGCAGCGGCGCTGATTCCCTGTCCGAGGGATCCGGATGCCATATCGACACCTGGAATATGCATATTGGGGTGGCCCTGAAGATATGAACCGAGCTTTCTTAATGTCTTAAGATCCTCAACAGGGAAGTATCCTCTGTTTGCAAGTGCTGCATACAGTCCGGGAGCGGTATGTCCCTTTGAAAGAACGAATCTGTCTCTGTCTTCCTTTGCGGGATCCTTAGGATCGATGTTCATTTCCTCAAAATAGAGAAATGTGAAAACGTCAGCAGCAGAGAGGGATCCGCCGGGGTGTCCCGCCTTTGCGCTGTGGGTTGATGTTACTATGCCCTTACGTACTTCATTGGCATATTTCTTGAGCTGAAGATTGTCCATTTTCTCTCCTTTTTTCGCAGTTTTACTGCGGTGTTTATTTTATGTACCCCTCATCATCCGTGACCACGCGCAGTTCTCGCAAAATGCGGATGATTCAAAACTAACCCCCGTCGTAATGATGGGATACTTTATTTCTTTTGTCCGTAGTAAGCATTGGGGCCATGCTTTCTCATGTAATGCTTGTCCTGAAGCTCCTGAGGCGCCGGCTTTATCTCCGGATTGATGAGCTGTGCTCTGTATGCCATCTTGGCAACCTCTTCAAGGACAACCGCATTATGTACGGCAGATACAGCATCCTTGCCCCATGCAAAGGGTCCGTGGTTCTTGCAGAGTGCTGCGTTTACAGCCAGAACCTCTCTGCCGGTCTTTTTGAAATAGTCAACGATCAGAAGTCCCGTATTCTTCTCATATGCTTCGTCGATCTCTTCCTTTGTAAGGCATCTGAGACAGGGAACATCGCCATAGATATAGTCGGCATGTGTTGTTCCGTAGCAGGGGATATCCTTTCCTGCCTGAGCCCAGCTTGTGGCATACGAAGAATGGGTATGAACGATTCCGCCGATTTCCGGAAAAGCCTTATAGAGCTCTACATGCGTGGGCATATCGGAGGAAGGATTTAGATCACCCTCCACAACATTTCCCTCGAGGTCTACGACGACCATGTCCGAAGGCTTCATTGTCTCATACGGAACTCCGCTCGGTTTAATGACAATAAGTCCGCTTTCGTGATCGATCTCACTTACATTTCCCCAGGTAAAGGTTACAAGCCCGTATTTGGGGAGAAGAAGATTCGCATCACATACTTTCTTTTTTAATTCTTCAAGCATTTTCTTTCCTCTTCTGTATCCGGCACAAAGCTTTCTTCGTGTCAGGTATTTTCAGACATCACGGTGCTAAGCGCATCCGGATCATTCATCAGCAACTACCTTCTCTGCCTTAAGAGCCTTGCGGTAGCTTTCCATATACTCATCGAAGCCCTTAACACCCTCGGGATCCGGCTCAAGAGTTGTTCCGCTCTGGCCTGCAAATACCTTGTTGTGCAGGTAATCTCCGAGCTTTTCTCCATCTCCTTTATTCAGCATATATGCCGCGAGAACTGCCATTCCCCAAGCACCTCCTTCGGATGCGGTATCCATTACGGTCACCGGAGAAGCAAGCGCATCGGAAAGCATCTGCTGTGCGGCAAGAGGAGTCTTGAAAAGTCCGCCCTGTGCCATCATCCTGCTGGTCTTAACGTTTTCCTCACGAAGAAGAATGTCATTGCCGTACTTAAGAGTTGCAAATGCGCTGTAGATATTGCTGCGCATGAAGTTTGAAATTGAAAAAGCTGCATCCGGAGTCCTTACTACCATGGGGCGTCCGTTTACAAGACCTGTTACGGGCTCGCCGGAAAAATAATTGATCGATGTAACTCCTCCGCAATTCTTGTCACCGTTTTTATATGCATCGGTGAAAAGCTTTGTATAGATATCTCCGATATTAACATCGAGTCCCATCACATCCGCAAACTCCGCAAAAAGCTTCACCCATGCATTGATATCCGATGAGCAGTTATTGCAGTGGACCATTGCAACGGGAAGACCGTCGGGAGTGGTGACAACATCGATCTCCTCATGAGGCGCTTTAAGATTCTTCTCAAGAACTATCATGGAAAATACTGAGGTTCCTGCCGAGATATTTCCGGTTCCTGGATCGACGGAGTCGGTCGCGCACATTCCGGTTCCTGCATCTCCCTCGCAGGGAGCAAAAAGAGCTCCTGCCTGAAGCACTCCGCTCTCGTCAAGAAGCTTCGCACCCTCTTCTGTAAGCGAACCTGCTTTTTCACCTGCATTAAGCACGGTGGGAAGGATGTCCTTTATCTTCCATGCAAAACCCTTGTCTGCGATCATGGCATCAAAGGTTTCTATCATCTTCTCATCATATGTGCAGGTATCCGGATCGATGGGGAACATTCCGGATGCCTCTCCGACACCCATGTTCTTCTCACCGGTAAGTCTGTAATGAATGTATCCCGCAAGAGTTGTAAGGAAAGCAATGTCCTTAACATGCTCTTCGCCGTTCAGTATAGCCTGATAGAGATGTGAAATACTCCATCTCTGCGGAATGTTGAAATAAAAGCTCTCCGATAACTTAGCGGCAGCCTCTGCGGTCATGGTGTTTCTCCATGTTCTGAAGCCTGCAAGCTGTTTGCCCTCTGCATCGAAAGGAAGATATCCGTGCATCATTCCGCTGATACCTATTGCGGCAAGATTTGTGATGCTTATGTCATATTTGCTCTTTACATCGGACACAAGAGATGCGTAGCTTCCGCGCAGACCTGCAATGATCTGCTCCATGGGATATGTCCATATCCCATCGGTAAAGGAATTTTCCCAGTCATAGATGCCAGTTGCCAAAATGGCATGGGATGCATCAGTCAGCACACTCTTGATCCTGGTGGAACCGAATTCTATTCCCAGTATTCCTTCTCCGTTTTCAATTACCGTTTTTGCGTCGTTTGCCATAGTAACCCCCATTAAATATATTAATTATCGTCTTCGGCAAGATCCATT
The DNA here is from genome assembly GCA_946531495.1 of uncultured Lachnospiraceae bacterium. Classification (GTDB taxonomy): domain Bacteria; phylum Bacillota; class Clostridia; order Lachnospirales; family Lachnospiraceae; genus AC2028. The sequence continues at coordinate 11,553 of CAMNAQ010000007.1, forward strand.
CCGGTCTGGTCCACAAGGGCCTCGAAATCATTTCGGCTTTTTCTGAACGACTCAACGATCCTCGGTGCAAACATTCCACACTCACCATTAACGATCATTTCAAAAGCCATGCTCTTTGACTTTGCCTTTTTATATATCTTCTCACTTACAAGTCCGTCATAAATATCGGCAACCGACACGATCTGTGCGGAAAGCGGAATCGCGTCCCCGACAAGTCCTTCAGGATATCCCTTGCCATCATATTTTTCATGATGATATCTGCAGATATCCATAGCCGCATTGAATTGCTCCCTGCCGATATAGGATCTTATCCCTTCAAGAAGCTCTCCGCCTTTGGAGGTGTGGGATTGCATCACCTCGATCTCCTCGGGTGTCAGTCGCCCGGGCTTCAGGATTATGCTGTCCGGAAGACATACCTTGCCGATATCGTGGAGCATACTGGCGGTTGCATACAGCTCGACCTTTTCCTTGGTCAGCCCCATATCCGGATAGTCCTTCATTATCCTTGTTCCGAGTATCAGAGTGAATTTCCTGACCCTCTCAATATGATCCGAGTAGTCAAGGGTTCTGTATTCAACGATCGATCCTATTGCTTCCAGAAGCGAGTTGCGGCTCTTCTTAAGCTCTTCCGACTGAAGAGTAAGGAGCTTAAACTGTTTCTTAAGCGTCTCATCCTGGGCTCCGAGCTTTTCAGAAGACTTTTCCGCTCTTTTTGATATCCTCAGAAGGTTCATTACGCGTCTTTTTGTCATCCTGGTCCTGAATGGCCTTCTGACAAAATCCATAACTCCCATTTCGAACCATTCGTTCGGAGTATCGGGATCATCCTCACCCTCTATCACAATAAAGGGAATCTTCCGCGTAAGGCCGCTGGAAAAAGCTTCTTTCAGAAGCACGGCACCGGGGATCCCGGGCAGATCAGCTCTCATGAACACACACGCAAGATCTGAAATCCCCTCGGAAAGCAGCTTTCGGCCTTCCTCTCCGTTTGATGCGCAGACGATCTCAAAGGTATCTCTTAAGATATCGGAAAGTTCTTCTCTCTCAACAAGTTTTCCTGTAATGATCAGCACTTTTGCCGCCATAGTCACCTCACATCAGTAGGTCCGTCATTCTATTATCGCGTTCGGATCCTTCGGGTCCTTATTATTGTGATAAGCTAATACTTTCTCTTCAGTTCCTTTTCTTACCTTGCGGAGCGTTATTCCCGTCAGTTCTTTTGAAGAAGCCCAGTTTGCGGAGCCCAGCTGTATCTTGACTTCCTCATGCATCGTGCCGTTTACGACTATCACGGCGCGGTTGAGTTCCATGAGCTTTTCTCTGACCTCTTCCTGTTGTTTATTTAAATCCTCAAAATCCCTGTTCTTCTGGAAAAGAGCATTTTGCACCTTCTCGTAAACAGGCTGCTCTGCCAGCTGATCGGGAGGCATTTTGCTTTCCATCTCCCTGCGGGCATTCTCCAGGATCCTGAGTTCCTCCTGTGCACTGCTCAGCTTGCGGTATATCTCGTTGTTCAGTTTTAAGAGTGCCGTCGAAGATCCGGCTCTTATGGTGGTGAGCTTTCCTGCACCGGATCCGACGTTCTGTGCATTTACGCCCTTAACTCCGGTACATATGCCTCCGACGATGGTTCCCGTTCTTTGCTTGGCCTCCACCAGTTCCTCAGCATAGAGGACACTGTTCATGGCATAATCGATATGGATAGTGCCGCCTGAATATACATCCGCAGATTCTATAAACCTCGCAGATACATTTCCCTTGGCATTTATCTTACCCTTGCCTGCACCGTTTATTCCCTTCCTGAGAATAATCTCACCCCCGGCTTCAAGGGTGGCGCCTTCAACAAATCCGTCTACTATTATATCCTTGCCGGCCTTGACTACCGCTCCGGCTCCGACATTGCCCTTTACTCTTATCGACCCTTCGAAAATAACATTTCCAAGAGATGTGGTAACGTCCTCGACCTCAAGCATTTCACTTACTTCAAGCCGTTCGCCGTCAAGTCTTACCATTCCGTCTGTCTTGGCGGTATAGGTGCATCTGTCCTTATCCATTATAAATCCGCTGCCGGAAAGGATCGTCTGCTCCCTTCCTCTTGTGGACTTAAGGATGTTGCCCTCCACATCATAGCCGTCGACACCGTCTTCAGCTTTATGATAGTATGCGATCTTATCGCCCTTTTTTACGGCGTCATACCACTCGATATCCTGATAATCCACGGATCCGTCAGGTAAAAGCTTCGGCTTTCTGTTTACATTCGTGTTAAAGAAATACTCATACCATCCGTCCCTGCCGTTCCTTGCGTTCTGGCCGACAGCAATGAGAATGGTGTCTTCCTCATAGGAACCGTCCGTTGCATTTTTGATCTCATTCCTGAGTATGCCCTTACGTATCTTACAATTCCAGATCTCGGCAAGTACATCCTGCTCGGTCGGGCGGTGTTCATGATCGGTTATCGACAGATAAGCTTCCATTCCGTCCGGAGAGATCACGATCTTGAAGGGTGCTTCCTGAACGCTGCTTTCATCGGACTCAAGAAGCTTATCAAGCTTATCAAAATCAAAGGATTCGGAAGATGATGATATCTTGGCCGCTTTTTCGACCTCTTCCTTTAGCGCCTGTCTCTTGCGCCTCATATCCATGGCGGAAAAACGAAGCTTCGCATAGGACGATACATCAAGGCCATCCTCGATACCGAGTCTGATCTCCTTCATCTGCGTTGCAAGAAACAGCGGGTTGGAATAAAGACTTACATCTATACGCTTTTCAAGCCCGAGTCTGATCTCCCTCATCTGCCTCCACTCGTAAGCAGAATTCACATAAGGGGTTATATCAAGACCTTTTTCAAGTCCTACACGGTACTCCTCTATGGAAGGAGCAGCAAGCTCGGGCGAAAGATATTCTTCAATGGGTATTTTTTTTGTGAGAGAGATACGGATCTGCTCAAGCTGCTCGTCGTTATATCCGGCCTCAACATATTTCTTGATATCCACGCCGTCGCGCTTTGACTTGCGGATCTGACGTACCACCATTGGCGGATAATCCAGAAAGTCCGATACATCAATCCCGATCTCAAGACCTTTTCTGATCTGGCGCATGGCATGGAATGACAGCTCGGGATTGGCATAACGCTTTACATCAACTTTACTCTCAAGACCCAGTCTGATCTCCTGCATCTGGAGCCAATCAAGTTCCGGATTTTTAAGCGCACTCACATCCAGACCCTTTTCCAGCGCCAGCCTGATCTCTCTCATCTGGATAGCAAGGAATTTAGGATCTTCATAAACGGTTGTGTTCAGGCCCTTAATCTTGCCCTCTTGTATCTCGGACCGCTGGTCCGGAGTATAGAGTGAAGTTTTTTCAGCCATATCTGTGACAGGATTCCAATCCGTAAAACCGTTTTCTGCGGTGTCAGGTCATTCCGCACAGTTATAATTATTATAACATCAAAGCCCCCGAGGCTCTACATTTTTTGCACATAATCAGCCCTATTTTTGCGAATATATAATGCCCGGAAGAAAAGCCTCTTTTCCGGAAATAAAAAAGGGTGCCGCACCATCGGTGTGACACCCTTAGAAGGCTATAAAAGATTTACTGGATCTTGGTTCCGCATCCTGCGCAGAAGGTAGTTCCGGGAGCTACGGTCTTTCCGCACTTGGGGCATACGCCGGGGGCCGCCTGAACGGGAGCCTGTGCCTGGGGAGCCGCTGCCTGTACGGGCTGAACTGGAGCCTGAGGCTGAACTGGAGCCTGAGGCTGAACAGATGTTGCAGCGGGTTTATTGGCTCCGAGTCCCTTAATGCCGTTTATGATGATGAAGACTATCAAGGTGCAAAGAAGCGCAGCATCAAGGAAATAGTCTATCTTATTCATGACTCTGTAGAAACCTGATGCATCGTCTGCAAATGTTCTTACGATATCCTCAATAAAATTGAGGCAGCTCTGTACAAGAATGAATCCTGCCTTGATGATAAGAGCAAGTCTTGAACCTGCGTTGATGACTTCGCTCTTTTCCACAACCGCTGCGAAAAGAATAAGGCCGAGCATGGGAGTGATTCCCCAGATAGCTCCTGTGAAGATAAGTGCTACGAATAAGTACTCATTGATGCCAAGCTTTGTCTTGTTCATTTTTCCTCCTTCAGGCCTTAGATGGCCACCCGTTAATATTTTTCATCAGATGCTTACATCTGGTGTCTTACGACGGCATACTCGTCGTCATTTCTGTAATACGGACACTCTGCGCGGGAATCGGTCATGATGCGGTAAGCATCATCCTCGTCCATGGAGACCATACAATCGTAACAATCGTCTTCCTCGTCATATACATAATTTACACAGGTGTCGCATGAGTACATATATTTTTCCTTTAGATCTGCCGGACCGTCAGGCCTTCTCGGCATCGCTCTTTTTCTTGGGGATCATTACGAAGCAGACGATGCAGGCTACGATGTAAAGAGCAAGGGTCACATAGAGAACGGTCTGATAACCCTGGGTGTTTACGGAAACCTCGGTTCCGTCGGAAAGAACGATGGTCTTGAACTCGCCGACATGCTTAACGATGTAGGTTGCAAGCTGGTTGCCGGTAAGTCCTGCCATAGCCCATGCAGAAAGGCACATTCCGTGAACTGCCGAGATGCTCTTCATTCCGAAGTGATCGGAAAGAAGTGTGGGAACATTGGAGAAGCCTCCGCCGTATCCTGCATTTACCATGATAAGGAGCGCAACACAGAGTACAACGATCTGATTATCGAGTCCCTTGGTGATAACAACTGCAGCGGTAAATACTATGGACAGGATGAAGATGATCTTATAGATGGTATTACGATCCTTGAACATATCAGCCCATGCGGAGAATCCGAGTCTTCCTGCAGCATTTGCGATAGCTGTAACAGATCCCAGAGTAGCTGCCACTGCAAGGCTTAAGCCTACGGAATTGAAGATTGCCTTCTCCTGGGAGATGAGGGCAAGGCCGCAGGTGATGTTGATATAGAACATGATCCAGATTCCGATGAAGGTCTTATTGGAGAATGAGAGCTTGAAATTCTTGCCAAGTGTTGCAAAGAATTCCTTTATTCCGCCCTTCTCGCTGTGAGCCTCAACCCAGTCTGAAGGCTTCTTGAGAAGAAGATGTCCTACAAACATCATTACGCAGTATACTGCACCCATGATGAAGAACATATATGCGGGGTTGTTGTCAAATGCATTCAAGAGCTTTTGCATTATGGGAGTTGCGATAGCCTTTGCAAGTCCGAAGCCTGCAACTGCAAGTCCGGTAGCAAGTCCCTTGCGGTCCTTGAACCAGAGCATGAGGGTCTTGACCGGGCTCAGATATCCGGTTCCGAGGCCGATGCCCATGATGCATCCGTAGAAAAGATAGATAAGAGGAAGGGACTTAAGAAGGATCGCTGCGCCCGTTCCGATCATACCTACTGTAAAGCAGATAGTTGCGATAAGAGATGATCTGTGGATATCCTTCTCAACAACGTCTCCGAGGAATGCAGCTGACATTCCGAGGAAGAATATTGCGAATGAGAAAGCCCACTGTATAGCGCTGGAATGAGCATTATAATTTCCAACTCCGTAAAGATACTCTCCGATCTCCTTGGAGAAAGTACCCCAACAGTAAACAGTACCGATGCTGCAGTGAAGAAGAAGTGCGGGAATAGCGGCACATACCCACTTATTACCCTTACTGCCTCCCTGCTTTGAATTAGATTCTGCCATTTTAAAACCTCACTTTAATAAATTAATGATACTAAATTTAGTCAAAAACCTTTAAAAGAGTAGCACTAACGCTGTAAAAATGCAACGATTACGCTTTTTACGCCTTCTTATTTCTCCTTTTCGAGAGCAGAATAAATATCCCTCTTGCTTACACCTCTGTCAGCGGCGGCGGCCTTCATGGCTTCCTTTCTGTCCATGCCCTTTGCTTCATACATGGCAACATGGTCGGGGATGCTCATGCTTTCCCATTTGGCATTTTCTTCCGCTTCTATGGATCTGATATCCCTTCCCTCTATTACAAGAACATATTCTCCTCTGGGATCTTCATTTTCATACCTGAGCAGAGCGCTGTTTATCGTGGTATGAATCACCTCTTCAAATTTTTTGGTAAGCTCCCTGCAAAGCGCAATCTTCCTGTCTCCTCCGCAGTAAAGTGACGAAGCTAAGTCTGAAAGCGTTCCCTTTAGATGGTGCGGAGCTTCATAGAGGATAAAAGTCCTGCTCTCATTCTCAAGACGCTTCAGCGCCTGTTCACGCTCCTTCTTTTCACGGGGAAGGAAGCCTTCGAAAACGAATCTTCTCGTATCAAGGCCAGAAAGCGTAAGGGCGGTGATACATGCGCACGGGCCTGGAAGAGAGGTCACGGTTATCCCGGCTTCAATACACATTCTTACAAGAACCTCACCCGGATCGGAGATCACCGGTGTTCCCGCATCCGTGATAAGCGCTATGTTCTTTCCCTCATGAAGCTGGGCTATCAGTATATGAGCCTTCTCCACCTTATTGAACTCATGGTAGCTGGTCATGGGAGTATGAATGTCAAAATGATTCAGCAGCTTCAGGCTGTTGCGTGTATCCTCGGCCGCAATAAGGTCAGCGTTCTGCAGACACTCCAATATCCTCGGAGACATGTCCCCGAGGTTTCCTATGGGTGTTGCACACAGTTGTAATATTCCGCTCATATTTTTTCTTTATCCTATGGTGCACAGCTTACATATATGTTTTTTTCGATTTGTCGGAGCGCTTAATGAGCAGCTATCGACCGTGATTCGTTCCGAGGACTGTCTGAGCGAAGCAATTTCCGCAGGAACGAATCGAATATGGGCGATACCTGCGAATTTAGCAGCGCAGACCATGAGAAAAAAACATATATGTAAGCTGTGCACTCACCACATTCACAAAAGTTTTTCAGAATCCGTAGAGCTCCCTGACCTCGTCGGTATAGGTTCCGTCCGCATCCTGCAGTATCAGAGGCTTTTCCACGGTAATGCGCATGTTCGCCCCGCGGACTCCTTCGATAAGAACCATATTGGGTTCACGGTCCGCCATCGGATATACAAGTCTCATCCTCTTCGGTTCGAGATTATGATCATGCATAAGGCACATTATCTCCGAAAGCCTGAAGGGTCTGTGGACCATGTAAAAATGTCCGCCGGGTTTAAGCAGTATCTCCGATTCCCGGATGACATCCTCAAGTGTGCACAGCATCTCGTGCCTTGCGATCGCTTTGGCATCGGATGGATTTACGATCCCGTGGCTCCCCTGAAGGTACGGAGGATTACATGTAATAACGTCAAAAGAGGCACGGGGGAATAACCGTCCTGCCTCTTTAATATCTCCTTCAACAATGGATATCTTTCCTTCAAGATCGTTCATCCTGACACTTCTGTCAGCCATTTCGGCACTCTCTGCCTGGATCTCAAGTCCGGTAAGATGGGATGCTTTTGTTTTGGCGGACATGAGGATCGGAATGATACCGGTTCCAGTCCCGAGATCAAGTACTTCGGCACCTTCCTGAGCCTGTGCAAAATAGCTCAGGAGCACCGCATCCATTCCAAAGCAGAATCTGTCCGGATCCTGAATGATCTTCAGTCCCGCTCTTTGGAGATCGTCTATTCTCTCTCTTTCCTTAAGACTGACCTTCGCCATTTGATGTATTGTCTCCGCCGTTTTCGGGTTTAGGCCCTCTCCCGCCGCGGTTTCTGTGATGGTGATTTCTGTGGTTTCTGCTTTGTCCTTCGCTCTGCTCACCTTCACCGGGCTGTTTCGCCTGTCCGCCCTTTTCGGATCTGTCGCCGCCGTTTTCGGGTCTGTCCCCGTTTTTCTCCGGCCTGTCACCATTTTTTTCGGGTCTGTCTCCGCCCTGGCGGTTACGGCGATCTGGTCTGTTCTTTTTGTCGCTACGCTCACCGCCCTGTCGGTCCGAGCCGCGTCCGTCGCGGCCATCCTTAGCTTTATCCTGACGGCCTGCTTCCGCGTTCTTTTTGTTTTCTTCGGCTTTGAGTTCACGCGCTTCGTCTTCGAGAAGTGCGATCATCTCCGGTGAATCCTCCGCGGCTATTCCGATATGGGAGCCTCCGCGCTTTCCCTTCTTTCTGCGAAGAACCGTTATATCGGTTGCGGGATAATCCCTAAGCTCCTTATCATCTCCAACCTCGACAAGGACCTTCGCAATCTGCCTGAGGACATTGATGCCGGATACTTCACCCCTCATGCCATCCGAGGTTGCGACATAGTCGCCCAGAGCAGGCATTGTGGAATTGAGCTCCTCGTATGCTTCCTCCTCATATTTGAGACAGCACATGAGTCTGCCGCATACACCCGAGATCTTTGTGGGGTTAAGGGAAAGATTCTGCTCCTTGGCCATCTTGATCGAAACCGGAACAAAATCACTTAAAAAATCGGAGCAGCACAGAGGTCTTCCGCAGGATCCGAATCCGCCGAGGCTTCTTGCTTCGTCTCTTACACCGATCTGTCTGAGTTCTATCCTGGTCCTGAAGATACTTGCAAGATCCTTGACCAGATCCCTGAAATCAACTCTCTGTTCGGCAACAAAGAAAAATATGATCTTACTGTTGTCGAATGCATATTCTACGTCGGTAAGCTTCATATCAAGGCCATGCTCTGCTATCTTATCCTGAGCTATCCTGTATGCATTCTTCTCTCTTGCGATATTATCCTCGACCTGTCTGTCATCCGTCTCGGTCGCTTTTCTCATTATCTTTCTAAGCGGTGCGGGAATCCTCGCATCATCCACTTCCTGAACGTCACTGACAGCCTGTGCATATTCGATACCCTTTACGGTCTCGACGATCACATGGTCATCCTTTGCGATCTCCAGATCACCGGGATCAAAGAAATAACTCTTTCCGCCCGCTTTAAATCTTACTGCTATAACCTTCATGTCATCTCCTGAAAACAGGCCCCGTGGCCCTTTATCCGTTCTCCTGTATTACCGCAAAGAGAAGCTCCATGGCCACCTCGAACGTAACCTTTGCCCTGAGTCTTTCCTTTGCTCTTCCGATCGCATCCAGCACTTCTTCGATCCCTTCGTAGCTGCTGCGACGCGCTATCTTTCTGATTATTGACAGATCTTCCTTATACACGAGGCCTTCGGTCTCTCCAGTTGCCTTGAATATCAGAACATCCCTGTACCACACTGTGATCATATCAAGGAATTCGCCGGCATCCACCTTGTATTCCGAAAGGCTTCTTACAAGAGCTATCATATCGGCGATGGAATCTTCTCTTGCATTCTTCACCACGGACTGTGCTGCAGCCTGCATCGCGGAAAAATCGTCACTGGCCGCCATGTCCCTTGCTTTTCCCAGATTTCCCTGTGCAAAGGCGATCGCTACATCGGCTCTGTAATCGGGAACCTCAAGTTCCTTCATAAGGTATTTTTTTAAGACCTCGGGAGGAACGGGCTTCAGATCCCAGGTGATACACCTTGATCTTACCGTCGGAAGCATCATATTGATATTCGATGCAAGAAGCATTATCACAACATAATCCGGTGCTTCCTCAAGGCTCTTCAAAAGTGCATTCTGAGCCTGGGGTGTCAGTTTATCCGCCTCGCTTACTATATAAATCTTGCGGGATGCCTGATAAGGCTTAAGAGAAATGTCATCGCATATCTGCTCTCTTACTTCATTAACGCTTATTGAATTCGGCTTCTCATGAACCACATACTTAATATCCGGATGGGAATGAGCCTCAGCCTGTTTGCATGAATGGCACTCACCGCATGCATCGATTCCGTCACTCTCACATACGAGCATCTGCGCAAAAACAGACGCAATGAATTCCTTGCCGGAGCCCTTTTCGCCGGTAAGTATATATCCGCCGGAAACGCGGTCGTTTGCTATTGATTCGGTGATCTGCTTCTTTATCAGATCCTGTCCGATTATGTCTTTCAGCCTTGGCACGGTGCTCCTTTCGATCAGGTGAATATATCGAGCAAAAGCCCTTTAATCTCCCCGATCTTATTAAGTATCTCAAGATTATCCTTCTCATCCTTCATCAGCTCCTGGGCAAGCTGATCAAGATTGTCATCCACAAGCCTTATTATCCCGTAGACTCTGTGACGGCCCTTACGGTCCAGAAAATTCTCTCTGGTAAAAGAATGTGAATGAGTAACTATTTCATTGAGAAAGTCTTTGACCAGCGCACGATAATGACGCATGTCCTTAACGTCTCTCCGCTTGGCCAGCTTCTTGCCCTCAGAATCGATCTGTTCCATGAGCGAATTTAATCTTCCTGCAAGCTCAGACTCTTCAATATTGCTGGCCAGCATGAATTTGAAGCTGCCATCGGATTCCTGAACATGCGGAGTCTGGGCAGTGGGTGCGGTTTGATTTACCTGATTGACTCTTATATCCATTAAAGATTCCTGATAAAACCGGCTACTTCATCAACGCACTTATCGAGATCTTCGTTATTCATGAAAATATTTGTGACGCCTGCTTCCTTGAGCTTATCATCATCAAAATCTTCCGTATCCGTGATAAACCTTCGGCACATTTCCTTATATCTGGGTGCAGACTGCTTCTTTTCACGGCGCATCGCTCTTTCAAGCCTTATTCCGTCATCGGTCTCTATCATGACGGGGCAGGTGTTCTCCGCTCCAAAATAATCCCTCAGCCTCAGATACGCAGGAATGGTACCTGCAGCGGCGATGATGTTTTTGCCGTCCGGAGAAAACGTACCGTCATCGACCGTAAAATATCTCCACAGACCGTAAACGGTATCATATGATCTGTCTTCGATGACCTTGCCGGATTCCTTCAGCCTGTTAAATCCCTCTTCATCGGTGAAATGGTATTCTCTTCCCTCCTGCTCTCCTATCCTCTTAGGACGGGTAGTATAGGAAACAAGAGGAGCAAGCTGTAGGGAATCATCAGCCAAAAGCCTTTTATAAATTGTGTCCTTGCCGCTGCAGCTTTTTCCCAGCAGGCATATTATCTTAGCCATTTTTTACAACGGAGACAAAGCCGTCCCCTATCCCTTTAATATTATATCCCTCGCGAATGCATCTTATGATGTGATCCCTGTGGGCATCCGATATCTCCTCACCGGGAACAAGTATCGGTATTCCGGGCGGATACATAGAAATGATATCCGCACATACCCTTCCTGCCGCTTCGGATAACGGAACCGTTTCATTTTCGGAATCGACAGCATCAGCCGGCTTCATCACCCTTACCGGCACAGGGAGATCCTTGTCAAAAGAATGCCTACAGCCTGCATTTCCGGATAATATGGGATCTTTATCAAATTCCAGAAGAGCATTTAATACCTTTTCAAAGCCTGCCTTGTCGTCGCAAACCGTAAACATGGCAAGAACATATCCCGGACAGGCCATTTCGGTTTCTATGCCGTATTTTTCCCTCAGGACCTTTGCGGCATTCGTTCCGCTTATTCCTGCAGTCTCGGTACATATGAGAAGCTTTCCGTAATCTGCCATGCAGGAATGCAGTTCACCCGCAAAAGGCCTAAAGATAAGTTTATCACATACTTCAAGGCGTTTTAACAGTTTTTCGAAATTATCCTTAAATGCCGGAATAAGCGCCCTGTTGTCCGCCATATATCTGATACAGCCGTCTGTCATGGCCATCAGGGGATATGACGGTGAGCTCGACTGATAGATGGATAAGAATCTCCTGAGCTTTACTCTGTCAACAAGACTGCCCTTTACCGAAAGCACTGCAGTCTGAGTGGGCGCGGGAAGCGTCTTATGAACCGACTGGATCGCGATGTCAGCGCCGCTCCTTATGGCATCCGCTCTGCTTTCTTCATCAAATGAAAGATGAGCTCCGTGTGCCTCGTCCACGATAAGAGGTATTCCCTTTTCGTGAACCGCCTCCGCAACAGCTCTTATATTGGCAAGCCTTCCCTCATATGTGGGAGAGACGATAAGAACGGCCTGTATATCCGGATTTTCATCAAGCGCCTTCCTTACCTCATCGGCGCTTACAGCCTCCGGTATGCACGGCATTTCCATAACTTCCGGAAAAACATATACCGGATCAAGCTCTCTTAAATATACGGCATTATATGCGGACCTGTGGGAATTCCTTGCCATCAGTATCCTGCCGCCTTTATCCGTACATGAGCTGACAGCGGCAAGAACCCCAGATGAACTTCCGTTTATCAGAAAAAATGATTCGTCGGCACCAAGCTGCAGGGCGGCGAATCTTTCCGCTTCAAGTATGATCCCGGAAGGATCATGAAGCTCGTCAGTGCCCTCTACCTCTGTCAGGTCGATCCGCGCGATGTCCTGCGGAATATGATCGAAGGCATGTCTTTTATGTCCCGGCATATGGCAGGGATAAATGTTTTTTTCGGAATAATCCTTAAGTTCATCAAGTAATGATGTCACTTATCCATCCCCTTAATGATCTCATCCACCGTGCGCCATCCCAAAACAGCACACTTAACTCTTGCGGGCATATGCGAAATATCGGACAAAGCTCCCGCTTCGCCGAGTTCATCTATCTCATCCTGAGTGGCCTCACCTTTTATCATCCTGATAAAATTATCCGCAAGGTGCTTTGCTTCCGTGACATTCTTACCTATGATCATATCGATCATTATGTCTGCAGAAGCCTGGGAAATGGCACATCCGTCGCCAATGAAGGAACCATCGGAAATAATGCCGTCCTTCACCTTAAGCTGCACGGTTATCTCATCACCGCATGAAGGATTAACTCCTTCCATCTCGATATCGGGATCTTCGATTGAATGCTTGTGCAGCGGATGCATATTGTGGTCAGTGACCACCTCATTGTAAAAAGTTTTAAAATCCATAACCAAGAAGCCCTCTGACTTTTGATAATTCTTCAAGGAATCTGTCGACTTCCTCTTCGGTATTATAGAATGCAAAGCTTACGCGGCATGTTGACTTTACACCGAGAAAATCCATGAGGGGCTGGGCACAATGATGCCCTGCTCTGATGCATACTCCCGACCTTCCGAGTATATCGGAGGTATCATGGGGATGTACATCATTCACACAGAATGTGACTATTCCCTTATGGTCATTCGCATTTTGAGATCCGATGATACGTATTCCGTCGATAGCCCTGATGCCCTCTATCGCCCTTTTCGTCAGGATCTCCTCCTGAGCTTCTATTATATCCCATCCGACTTCATTAATAAAATCAATGGCAGCTGACAGTCCGACAGCTCCTCCCACATTTACCGTGCCGGCTTCGAACCTGTGGGGAACCTCCGCATATGTAACCCTGTCCCAGTGCACGGTCTGGATCATCTCACCGCCGTACATGAAGGGACGCATCTTCTCAAAATGCTCTCTTTTTCCATAGAGCACTCCGATGCCCATGGGACCGAACATCTTATGTCCGGAAAAAGAAAGAAAATCGCAGTCAAGCTCCCTTACATCAACCTTCATGTGGGGAACGCTCTGGGCTCCGTCAACCGATATCAGGGCGCCACACGCATGAACCTTTTCGGCGATATGCTTTATATCATTGACCCTTCCGAGAACATTTGACACCTGTGTCAGTGCTACTATCCTGGTCTTTTCGGAAAGGCATTTATCAAGTGCCTCATCGGAGATATATCCGGTCTCATCCGGCTCAAGCTTTACAAGATGAGCCTTCTTTTTTTCCGCCATATACTTCCAGGGAAGAAAATCCGAATGGTGCTCCATCACGGATACGACCACTTCATCGCCCTCAGCAAGGTTATCCTCACACCATGAATAAGCAAGCAGATTAAGCGCCTCCGAAGCATTTCTTACGAAAATGATATTCTCCGGGGCTTCCGCATTTATAAAAGCTGCCGTCTTTGCTCTTGCATTTTCATAACATTCAGTCGCTCTCTCGCTCAGATCATATACGCCGCGAAAGGGATTTGCATTGTTCTTCTCATAATAATCCCTGACCGCATCCAGCACCTTTGAAGGTTTCTGCGTGGTAGCAGCATTGTCAAGATATGCTATATCCTGTGAAAGGAGCGGAAAGCACTTCCTGTATTCTTTAACTTTTTCCAGGATCTTTGTCTCAGTCATCTTCTCTGTTCTCATCAATGATATTCATTACATACTCATATGCGGCAGGATCCGCAATATGGGAAACAGCCGCTTCAAGAGAAGCTCTTTCGAGGATCTTTAACGCTTTTTCCCTGTCAATGCCTCTGCTCATCATATAGAAGAGCATATCCTCAGCCGGTTTCCCGATGGATGCTCCGTGACTTCCCGCTACATTTTCCTCCGTACAGAGAATGAGGGGAACCGTCTTATTGATAACGGTGTCATCAAGTATCAGAACTCTTTCATTTTCAGCTCCGTCAGCGCCTGCGCAGCCCTTCACAAAGTCTATGGTCCCTCTGAAGATCTTTACGGCGCTCTTTGAAAGGGCTCCGCTTACGTTTATCTCTGACTTTGAGCGGGGAGCAAGATGCTTCATGACATAATTCATGTCCAGCTTCTCCCCGTCAGTCCTTATGAAGCCTATCCTGCATCCGGCAAAAGAATCCTCGCCGGAAAGCCCGGATCTGTAGCCTGCATTTATGATGCTTCCGCCCGTAAATATCTGGACGAGATTGACCTGTGCCTTATCGGATATATCGGTACCGATATCATTTATGAGCTCAAGTCCCCTGCCGGGTCTTATGACCTGGGTAAGGTTTACAACAGAATCCTTCGCTGCTTTTATAAGGACCTTAAGGATCGCGGACGCTTTTATTTTTTCATCTGATGTTATATCGATGAGAATATTTACAGTCTCGCCTGCGCCTGCTTCGAAGCAGAGTACATCAGCCGTATCGGCTGTATAATCCTTCTTTATTACTGTCAGTTCTCCGGGATCTGCAGTTACCTTTACCGGTCCTATTCCATTATTTTCAAGATATCCTGCAAGCTCTTCCCCACAGCCTGTTTCGATCTTCCATTCGGAAGCATCCGCCACAGGTACTGCCCCGTCTGTTTTTCCGGAGGATACGGATGCGGGAAGTTCTACATATGTTTCATTTACCTTAAGCCTGTTCCATGTAGGAGGAACGAGGCTGTTTATCATTATCTTATCAGCCATCATCCTATGCTCCCCTTCATCTCAAGTCTTATCAGATTGTTCATCTCAGCAGCATATTCCATCGGAAGCTCTCTTGATACATTGTCTGCAAATCCGCTTACTATAAGGGCTCTTGCATCTTCCTCGGTCATACCCCTGCTCATCAGGTAAAAGACCGCATCATCGGGTATGCTTCCTATGGATGCCTCATGTCCGATATCGGCATCATCGGTACGGATATCCATTACGGGAATGGTATCCGAACGTGAGATACTGTCGACCATCAGGGATTCACAGCTTACAACGGACTTGGCACCCTTTGCTCCGGGCATTACCTGTACGGATGTCCTGGTTGTGCTGACGCCTCCGCTCTTGGCTATGGATTTTGTATTTACAACGGATGATGTGTTTTTTCCAACATGCATGACCTTCATTCCGGTATCGAGATTCTGTCCCTCTCCGGCAAAGGTTATACCTGTATATTCCATTGTAGAATTATCGCCTTTAAGAATAGTTGAAGGATACAGATATGAGGTGTGGGATCCGAAGGAGCCCGAGACCCACTCCATCCTTGCGTTTTCTTCAACGATCGCCCTCTTTGAATTGAGGTTATACATATTCTTGGACCAGTTCTCGATAGTGGAATATCTGAGCCTTGCATTCTTTGAAACAAAGAGCTCAACACATCCCGAATGAAGATTGGCCACGTTATACTTGGGAGCAGAGCACCCTTCGATAAAGTGAAGATCCGCACCCTCATCCACAATTATAAGTGTATGCTCGAACTGTCCGGCGCCCTTTGCATTCAGTCTGAAGTATGACTGAAGAGGGATGGATACCTTAACTCCCTTGGGTACATATACAAAGGATCCTCCCGACCATACGGCTCCGTGAAGAGCATTGAATTTGTGATCGGTGGGAACAAGGAGCTTCATGAAATGCTCCCTTACCATATCGCTGTACTCACCCTTAAGCGCACTTTCGAAATCGGTATAGACGACGCCCTGCTCTTCCACTTCCTTCATTACATTGTGGTAGACAAGCTCGGAATCATACTGAGCACCCACTCCGGCAAGCGAAGCACGCTCAGCCTGCGGAATACCGAGACGCTCGAAGGTATTCTTGATATCTTCCGGAACCTCGTCCCAGGAATTCTGCATTTTCGTATTCGGTCTTACATATGTGGAAATGCGCTCCATATCCAGACCGTCTATGCCCGGTCCCCACTGGGGCACCTTCAGTTCATTATAGATCTTTAGGCAGCTTAGTCTGAACTCTCTCATCCAGTCGGGATCATCCTTTTCCTCGGAGATCTTGCGGATGATATCCTCATTCAGGCCTTCTTCAAGCCTGGTCGCATTATTTTCTTTATCTATTACGTCATAGACACTGCGGTTAATG
Source organism: uncultured Lachnospiraceae bacterium (assembly GCA_946531495.1). Taxonomy (GTDB): domain Bacteria; phylum Bacillota; class Clostridia; order Lachnospirales; family Lachnospiraceae; genus AC2028. Next base: position 27,992 of record CAMNAQ010000007.1, read on the forward strand.
TCTTCGACGATAGTCTTTTCTTCACTCATATATTATGCCTTCAAATATTTCTCAAATCCGCTTTCATTGATCTCGTCAACGAGGTTTCTGTCTCCCTCGGCGACAACACGACCGTCAGCAACAACATGTACCTTGTCCACGTTCAGGGCATCAAGGATCCTGGTGGAGTGGGTTATGATAAGGAGCGATCCTCCAACCTGTTCCTGATATGCCTTTACGCCTTCGGACACGGTACGGACTGCATCGACATCAAGACCCGAATCGGTCTCATCAAGGATAGCAAGCTTCGGCTTCATCATAAGAAGCTGAAGGATCTCCGTTTTCTTTTTTTCTCCGCCGGAAAAGCCAACGTTGAGTTCCCTGTCAAGATAACCCGGATCCATATTCAGAACCTTCATCTGCTCTGCGGCAGCCTTCTTGAAGTTCCAGAGAGACATCTTATTTCCGAGAGCCTCACAGGAATTACGGATAAATTCCGAAAGCCTTACTCCGGGGACCTCGACGGGATTCTGGAATGACATGAACAATCCCTTCCTTGCTCTTTCATCGGTGGCCATTTCAAGAAGATCCTCCCCGAAAAATGTCACCTTTCCGGAAGTGACCTCATATTCACTCTTTCCCATAAGGGTATTGCCAAGCGTGGATTTTCCCGCCCCGTTCGGTCCCATGATGACATGGGTCTCACCTTCTCCGATTTCAAGATCAAGTCCTTTAAGTATCTCCTTGTCCTGAACCTTTACATGCAATTTTTCTACTTTTAAGATTTCCTGACTCATTTTTTAAAGCCTTTCAATATAAAAACACTGTTTATTGGGGCAAATCGTACCTATTTTACTTGGAAAATGCCCATATTTCAATACTTTCAGGGTAAAAACCTATAAAAATTATATATTTTTAATATGCAAAAAAGACAGAAGACGGATCCTGTTTTCCGCTTCTGTCTTTTCTTCATAAACCTGCGTTATTCACACGGCATCATCCGGATTATGCCTGGGCCATGTTCAGGTTGTAGTATAGCCCCTTCTTGGCCATGAGCTCATCGTGCTTTCCGCTTTCCGCGATGCCGCCGTTTTCGATAACGAATATCCGGTCGGCATTTCTTATGGTCGAAAGCCTGTGAGCGATGACAAATGAAGTCCTTCCCTTAAGGATCGTGGCTATTCCCTTCTGAACCATGAGTTCTGACTTTGTGTCAATAGACGATGTAGCCTCGTCAAGTATAAGGATCCTGGGATCTGATATGATCGTCCTCGCAAAGGCAAGGAGCTGCTTTTGTCCTGCAGATAATCCTCCTCCGCGCTCCGTAAGCTCAGTCTCATATCCCTTTTCCAGTTTCATGATAAAGTCATGAGCTCCAACCTTTTTACATGCTTCCTCTATTTCCTCATCGGTCGCATCCAGTTTTCCGTACCTGATGTTTTCGCGGATGGTTCCGGTAAAGAGGAAGTTATCCTGAGTCATGATGCCCAGCTGACTTCTCAGACTTTCTATGGACACATCCCTGACATTGCTGTCGTCAATCATGATATTTCCCGTCTGAACATCATAGAATCTGGAAATGAGGTTCACGATAGTGGTCTTGCCGGCACCTGTGGGACCTACCAGAGCAATGGTCTCGCCGGGAGTGATATCAAAGCTTACATCCTTCAGTACAGGAACGCCGTCTTCATATGCAAAACCGACATCCTCAAATCGCACTCTACCGGTTATCTGGGGCATCTCTCCGACCTGCTCTCCATCCTTTATCTCGGGCTCAAGATCGATGATCTCAAAAACACGCTCTGCCGCAGCCAGGTTTGCGATTATCTGGTTATAAAAGCTTCCGAGATTGGCAATCGGCTGCCAGAAAAGCGACAGATAACTGGTAAATGCAACAAGAAGTCCCACATTTGATGCATCGATATGCATTACATTTATCGCTACATACAGCATGCATACGATACTTATCGCAGTGCTGACCTCTATTACCGAGTTAAAGGCATCATTTACCCTGACCGCATTTATAAAGCTGTTTTTGTGCTCCTCTGTCAGTTCGTCGAAAGTCTCGAGCGCCTCTTCTTCGGCGGCAAAGGTCTTTACTATCCTTATTCCCGAGATATCCTCATGCAGGAATGCGTTCAGGTTCGACGATTTCTTCCTGTGAATCTGCCATCTGACACGGCACATATTCTCAATCACCAAAAGTCCCGCGATCAGGAGAGGAAGGCCTACCATTCCAGCAAGTGCAAGTTTCGGATTCTTGATGAGCATTATGATAACCACCGCTACGACCGTGATAAAGTCCGGAAGCAGCGTTATGACAAAGTTCTGAAGCACCTGCTTGAGAGAATTGACATCACCCATTACACGGGACAGTATCTTACCTGTCGGACGGGAATCAAAAAACTTAAATCCGAGGGTCTGCAGGTGTGTGAACACCTCTTCACGGATGTTCTGTATGATCGAGTTCGTCATCTTACTCATCAGATACATTCTGATCTTGACGAGCAGCACTTTTATGACATTAAGCGCAAGTGCGATAAGTACAAGCACTATCATCCCCTTTATATTTCCCGGGGTAATATAATCATCAATGGCTGATTCTATGATGAGTGGGTTTGCCAGGCTTATACCCACACAATACGCCATGATCAGCAGTACCACCGCTATTGTTTTCTTATATCTGAACAGATATCCCAGAAGTCTTTTGATGGTTATGGACTTTTTTACCTGTGATACCTCTTCATCGTCTTTTATAGAATTAGCTGCCATTAGATCACCTCCTTCAGCAGCTCGGGCTCTCCATACTGCGAGACATATGTCTCATAGTAAAGCCCTCTGCGTTTAAGAAGCTCGTCGTGGGTGCCTCTTTCGGCAATCCTTCCGTCTTCGAGCACTATTATTTCATCTGCATCCTTTACCGAGCTTATCCTGTGAGCGATTATGATCTTCGTCATATCGGTAAGCTCTTTTAATCTCTTCTGGATATCGCGCTCGGTCTCCATATCCAGCGCTGAGGTTGAGTCATCCATTATGAGGATGGGCAGCTCTTTGGCAAGTGCTCTTGCAATGGATATCCTCTGCTTCTGCCCGCCGGACAGTCCCACGCCTCTTTCTCCTATGACGGTTTCATAGCCCTTGTCCATCTTATCGATGAACTCGCTCGCTCCGGCATTCCTGCTGGATCTTTTTACAACCTCGTCACTGATCCCGTGCCTGCGACCCATTCTGATATTCTCTGCGATGGTGTCAGAGAAAAGGAATACATCCTGCATTACAAGAGAAATGCTTCCTCTCAGCTGCTTGAGCGTCAGTTTCTTTATTGGCACTCCGTCAAGTCTGATCTCTCCCTCGGTTACATCATAGAGTCTGGTCAGAAGCGATACTATCGAGGTCTTGCCGGCACCGCTCGCGCCCATGATACCAAGTGTTTTTCCGGCAGGAATCTCAAATGAGATATCCTTCAGGATGTCATGCATATCCTCTTTGTGGAATCCTACATTATCGAATGTCACGGTTCCCTTTACTTCGTCCAGCACAACCGGATCCTCAGGATCATTGATGGTGGATACCTCCTCATAGATCCTGTTCAGTTTTTTCACGGAAGCTACAGCCTCCGAAAAACTGTTTGTAAGCCAACCGAGCATTTCCATTGGCCATACGATATTACTGGAATAGGTGATATATGCTGTGATCACACCGAGAGTAATACCAAACATTCCCTTTACATAGAATATTCCGCCTATCACAATGACAAGAAGCGGGACTATCCCGGAGATGAACGAAAAGAACGGATAGTACTTAACAAAAACCCTGGAGAGATCCACGTTAAGCTCCTTGTACCTGTCGTTGTGTTTCTTGAACTTAAGAAGCTCGAACTTTTCCTTTGCAAAAGCCTTGACCGTTCTTACACCTGCAATGTTCTCCTCACAGGTGGTGTTCAAAACCGCATTTTCCTCAGATATATCACCGAATACCTTATCAAGCTTCTTATCCATCCTTACCGCGGTAATGCCGCAGAAGACGATGGCCATTACCGGTATGATCGCCATATAGACGTTCAGGCGGATCATGCAGACGATGATGAAGATCGTATACAGGAACACCTCGATCAAAAGCATCGATATGAATGAAAG
>CAMNAQ010000008.1 GCA_946531495.1 uncultured Lachnospiraceae bacterium
GGGCGATAATATTTTGGTTCTGAAAGCAAGCTCGACCCGGCTGGATGTGGAATGGGCGGACGTGTACGGGGAGCTTCCCGAAGGCCGTTATCGTATCCGCAAGACTGTTACTGACTATGTAGATGATGACGATCGGACCGATTATGTGCTGTATGAGGAATTTACTGTTACCGATAAATAAGGATAGCCTCCGATACTTATCACATTGCGTGCAGGATATGAAAATGCGATAATCATAAAATAACAGGTTTCAATTTGGGGGAGAATCAGGGTTATGAAACGAAGATCGGTACTTCTGGCCATCCTTGGCGGTCTTATATATATATGGACAGGAACTTTGTATATCTCTGTCGCTTATACCCTGTTTGATCTTTTTGATGAGACAACCGTATGTCTTATTACAGACTGTTTGTTTGCTGTTTTTCAGGTTCTGGGTTATATCGCTTCCATGATATTCATGAGGAAAAGCAAATATGCCATGGGCTGCCTTGTGCCTGTTACTGAGTCTGTGTTTATTTTTGCGTCCGGGGCTGCGGCCTTTCTTTATAAGGGTATGGCCGGTACTATCGTACTTGGAAGTATCATGAGCTTTTTTATAGGAACGATCATGTGTTATTCCATAACAAGGATCACTTCGGATGTTGTTTTTTCAGAGAGAGGAAAAGCTTTTGGCATAATATATGCGGTTGGCAGCGTAGGCAGTCTTGTTTTATCTCTTCTTGACGGAGGTGAAGCTCTGGGTGAGGGCTTTATTCTTATCTTATATGCGATCCTCGCGATCGCTTCCGCATTTTTCATGATCCCCTTGTTCGGAAAGAGGGATGAAAACGTATTCCGGGAAGAGGAATATCTGTATCCGGTAAAGCTTAAACCCGGAAGAAATGACATGGCGCTGCTATGTATAGTCTTTATGTTTTTTGTACTGAGCAATATTGGTCTGCATTTTAAGGTTCCAAGCGGTGCGGGATTTGAATCGGCTGTCTTTTCGAGAGCATTTTATGCGGTCGGTCTGATCGTAGCCGGTTATATTAATGACAGGAGCCGGAAAACAGGTGCATTTTGTGCCTTTCTTGCACTTGGATTTGGACTGATAAGTCCTGCGCTCAGGATAAATGCGGGGGCATCCGTACTTGTACAGGCTCTTGCATATGTATTTCTTGGACTTCCTGCTGTATACAGGATGATTGCTTTTTCGGATGAAGCCGAAAGAAATCACAGTAAACTCCCGTTTGCGACTCTAGGTGTTGCGGCTGCCCTCATGGGACAGGCAGTGGGAACCCTTGCAGGTATATGGCTTGAACAGAATATGACCGTATTGGTGTGCGTAATGCTGGTACTTTATATACTTACCGGTGCGGGATTTTTTGCATTTTTCCCTTTGCTATACCCCGATTCCGAAAAGTCTGATCGTTTACCCGGAGGCGACAGGAAGGAAATGGCGTTTGAGCAGTACGTGGGAAAATACGGGCTTAATTCAAAACAGGCCCAGGTTCTGAAATATATTCTTGACGGAGAGTCAAACTGTGAGATCGCCGAAAAGCTTTTTGTGGCAGAAAGTACTGTGAAGTATCATGTGAAAAATATTTTGCAGGCCACATCGTGTCATAATCGAGGCGAACTCATCGAAGACTTCAGAAATCACTACTTAAACCCCTGATTTATCCCAAACTATACCAAAACTAACCCGACAGATCCTGTGATTTGCACTAGTATATAAAGTGCAAATCTGTCTTTATGTGACTTTTTACAGGTTTATATAATGCAAAAGTCACATAATGCAAAATGGTTCGGGAGGGTGAAAATATGAAAATTTGGCAAAGGAGAAGACTTTCTTTCTTGTTCGCCATGCTGCTTTGTTTTATTTCGGTAGCATATTTTGCTATGCCGGTCAGAGCGGATGAAGAACATGATCCTGTGGAGGTATCCGGTATCACTTACGACTGGGATGGTAACGTCTATGTGGGATTTGTGGGTTCTGAATATTCTGGAACTGCAATATCCATACCGGCTGATTATCATCTTATCATGGGTACCGGGTCAAACAGTCTTGCAGGGGTCACCGTTTCCATGGCTTCAGGCGCCTGGCTCGAAATATACGATGGAGTGGCTTTTCAGGGTACCATCACCCCGAGCGCCGATGCCTGCTTGAAATTTGCAGAGGCAAACTCTGTTCCGGACAGTATTACACTTTATGAAGCTGACGGCCAAAATGAGTTTTCCGATACAGCTGATATCGCAAACCACACCTTTATTTATTTAGAAGACGAGGAAATATGGGTGGATTTGGTCTCCGGTCCCTGGATCAACGTCAATCTTGGAGGTTTTGATCCGGAGGCTGACGTTCTGACCGTAGAGTATAAATACACCGGCGGAAACTACACAGCTCTGACATTGGCTGAAGATCAGTTTGAAGATCGCTTATTTCTTTTTGAGGATCCGGGGTTTCCCGGTAATTTTTCCGGTGGTTTTGAGCCGGCGAATATTCCTGAAAACTGGGATGATAAAATAAGTATAAGGTTCACCCTTGATTCTCATCGAGATCCGACTCCTGCCCAGATATTATTGGCGGAGCTTCAGATACGTCATCCGGAGGGTTATCAGGGACCGGAAGGTCCCATAGGGCTGAGACCGGGTGACAGTATCAATGACACCGAAACGGGTATCACCGTTTCTCTTAATGCTGCAGGAACGGTATTTACTGCAGATAATATTACTTTTTATGACCTTGAATGGATCGGTATTTCCCCTGGATTTCCCAACTCCGGAGATCCTGCCATTACCGAAAAAGCCAATGATTATCTTTACGCTTATTGCCCGACTGCCGCACCGAATGCCGTAAGAACTGTTGAGCAATTATTTGCTGAAGAGCTGATATGCCGATTGATGGATCCGAGTCTTTTTGATTACTTCGGAATGCCGGAAATTGCCGGCTCTGATGCGGAGCAGAGGGCTATCAGAGCGGCAAATGTTGAGACTCTTCTTTCGCGTATAGAGGCAAGCGGAAGCTCATATCAGGTAACCGCAAAAGATCCCGGTGGCGCTGAACACAGTATTACCGTACAGGATTATACGGTAAACTGGGGAGTCAGCTCTGAAGACGGAACCCCGGTTGTAAGTACACTTCCGGTATATACCATGGAAGATATAGATCAGGTACTTATCTGCAGGAATTTCAACGATGAAACCGGACGTGGAAGTGATTTTCTTATATGTAATATTGATACTGATTTAACACAGATTTCTGAAGGAGGACAACAAGCAGCAATAGGTGTCAGATTCTGTGTTGATTCCATTAATCCCTCGACAATAAAATCCGGCGGAATGGGGCGCATGGAAACAGTTATTAATGATGAAGGTATTTATACGATAGAAACAAACGGCGGAGCACCTGCATCATTCCTCCGGGTGACAGACCCTGTTCAGGGAGCTGAGATGATTCGTTTGTTTATGACTTCCGTAAACTATCTGGCAATCGGCGGAGAGGGAGAACCCAATGCATATGGCCTTATAGGGGATAACGGCAGACATGTTGATAAGGTCTGGGCGACAAGTATTGATGATACTGCAGTTGCAAGGGTTTATGTTGGTGACAACACAATACATCTGTATCCGTTAAATGATGCTTCGGGTGTGACATATACGGACATTTTGTCAGTTGAACTTGAAGATCCTGCGCAGGAGGATGGTGTAATACTTGATGCATCTGATCCTTCGGATGTCACCCTTACATTCAGATCCAATTTTTATGATGAAATACCTCTTAAGATCATATTTGAAGGTAATATGGTCAGACATCTGACCGTTGTACGTGTTGGACTTGTTATTCAGTATGAGTATCTCAGAGGTGATTCGGATTCAGGTGAAGATGATCCTCATACGGGAGAGGTAAGACTGGATTATCTGGGTGGCGGAAATCCGTTGACATATACCTACAACTATTTTGGAGATGGTCACGGAAATGGTGCCGAACAGGTGGCTATTTGGGCTACATACTATCATCCGACAAACGATCCGACAGGAGGTAGCGCAGATGTTGTCCTGTATCTTACATTTGATAACGGTGATCACAGGGTAGTATATGCTGATGATCAATCTCATAATTTTAATGGAAGGGTTGCAATGGATAATGGATGCGTAGCTTCAACTTCCTTCCTGATAGGCTTTGATCAGACTGCTGATCATTTTGACGGTAATGTGTGGATAGGGTCACGTGAAAATTTTGACTACAGAGAAGGCGGTTTCTACGCAACGGTACTTAATGAAGGCTTTGACGATGCCACAACATACGGTGGCACCCAGATAGGCTCGGGCAAGGGAGTTTACTGGGATGGACATATATCATTTTACAGATAGGGGATGAGACTATGATAAAAAGACTGATACTTACACTGGTACTGGTTCTTGCAATCATTGGGATTCCCTTTGTAAGTGAGGCCAGAGAAGAAGAAGTTACGGTGGAATCTGCTGATATCACAACTACCGAAGCTGCCATAAGCGGTACTACAGAGGCTCCGGCTGTAATGGTACAGATAAGAAATTCAGATGGCGAAATTGTTTCCATGGTTTCGTTTGCTGTTGTCGATAATGAATTTTCGGGGAATATCACCCAAAGCTTTGCCGAAGGTGAAACGTACAGGTTCTTTGTTGCGGATTACGAGGGTGGCGATTTTACCATAGTTGAGGTGACGGCTGTGGAGGAATCGGAATCTGAAACTCCCGCCTCAACCGATAATACTTCTGCTTCGGAATCATCCGAAACAACGGATGCATCCGAAAACAGTACGTCGTCCGATACATCATCTCAGGAAACTTCTGTCGCACCGCTCATACCTCCTGCGACGGAAACGGTCGTTGTACCTGTTACGCCCACGGGGCCTGTAGCGCCTCCATCAACCCAGCCTCCGGCCGGCGTAAGACCTGAAAAACCCGACGATGTGACAGATGAAAAGGAAGAAACTGAGTCACAGGAAACGGAAAAGCCTGGGACTGACGATAAGCCGGCTGCTGATGAAGAGACCGAAGTACAGGCAGAATCAGAAGCGCCGTTCCCGACAGTGGATTTCGGAGATCGAGGAGATGCGGATGATGATGAAGCGGATAAAGGGTCGTCTGCTGTTCCGATTGCGATCGGTGTGGCTGCTATGATCCTGATACTTGTCGCTGCAGCAATATTCCTTGCTCTTAAAAGGAGAAAAGAATAATATCCATAAAGCAAAAAGAGCTTCCAATATCCAAAGGGTATGGGAAGCTCTTTTTGCTTAAGAAAACGGCAGAGGAGTGATGAAGGAATCACGAGCTGTGTACGTAATTCACAATACCGAATGAGCGATTTAGACATCATTTTCCAAAATGGGTAAATGCTTATAAAAAGCAATGACCAAATTTAGCAAAAATTGCCACAAATTTGCCAACAGTATGGAATACAATCAACCATGGGATGAAGTAATATATTGATTTGTTCGGATGGACTTATTGCGTAAAACGAAAGGAGCTGTTCCATGAACGAAACATCAGAAAAGATCATTCCCGAAAAGGGACCGATCACCGATGAATTACTCGGCAGGATGGACAGATGGTTCCGTGCAGCCAATTACCTCTCAGCAGGTCAGCTGTACCTTCTTGAGAATCCTCTTCTCAGAAAACCTCTTACCATCGATCAGGTTAAAAAGAAGATAGTAGGTCACTGGGGAACCGTGCCCGGCCAGAATTTTGTCTTCGTCCACTTAAACCGTGCGATCAAGAGATACGATCTTGATCTTATCCTTCTCTCGGGACCCGGACACGGCGGAAATTTCTACATTGCAAATGATTATCTCGACGGAACCTATTCAGAGGTTTATCCAAATATCTCCGAAGACGAGTCCGGTATGCAGAAGCTTTTCAAGCAGTTCTCATTCCCCGGCGGAATGCCTTCACACTGCGCTCCCGAAACTCCCGGATCCATTAACGAGGGCGGTGAGCTCGGATACAGCATAGCTCATGCATTCGGAGCTGTTTTCGATAACCCCGGTCTTATTGCGGCTGTTACCGTCGGTGATGGAGAAGCAGAGACGGGACCTCTTGCAACATCTTGGCAGTCCAATAAGTTCCTTAATCCCGTTACAGACGGTGCCGTTCTTCCTATTTTGCACCTCAACGGATATAAGATCGCAAATCCTACAATATTTGCAAGAATGAGTCATGAAGAGATTGTTGATTTCTTCCACGGCTGCGGATGGGAGCCTTATTTTGTGGAAGGTGACGATCCCATGACCATGCACAAGCTCATGGCTGAGACCATGGATACCGTTATCGAGAAGATCAAGGCTATCCAGGAGCATGCACGTACCACCGGTGATACCACCAGACCCATATGGCCCATGATCGTACTCAGAACTCCCAAGGGATGGACCGGACCCAAGGTTGTTGACGGACAGAGGATCGAGAACAACTTCCTTGCTCACCAGGTACCCATATCCATGGCTAAGCCTGAAGAGCACCTTAAGATTCTTGAGGACTGGCTCCGTTCGTACAAGCCCGAAGAACTCTTCGACGAGAACGGAAGGGCATTCGAGGATATCAGATCTCTTGCACCCGAAGGAAATTCAAGGATTGGCGCTAACCCTCACGGCAACGGCGGACTTCTCTTAAGAGACCTCAGACTTCCCGATTTCAGGGATTATGCATTTGATACTCAGGGACACGGCGAGCGCGAGGGTCAGGATATGATCGAGCTCGGTAAGTTCGTAAGAGATATCTTCAAGCTTAACAAAGAAGCTAAGAACTTCAGGATCTTCGGACCCGATGAGACCAATTCCAACAGACTCAATGCCGTATTCGAGGCAGAGAATCGCGACTGGAATGCAGAGCGTTATGATGATGACGATCACCTTGCAGCAGACGGAAGAGTAATGGACTCAATGCTTTCCGAGCATATGTGTGAAGGCTGGCTTGAGGGATATCTCCTTACCGGACGTCACGGATTCTTCGCAACCTATGAAGCATTCGCACGTATCATCGACTCCATGGCTGCACAGCATGCAAAGTGGCTCAAGGTCAGCAACCAGCTTCCCTGGAGAGAGGAGATCGCATCCCTCAACCTTATCATGGCATCAACCGTATGGCAGCAGGACCACAACGGATTTACCCATCAGGATCCCGGATTTATGGATCACATCGCTAACAAGAAGGCAGATGTCGTAAGACTCTATCTTCCTCCCGATGCCAACTGCCTGCTTTCCTGCTTCGATCACTGTATCCGTTCACGTAACTATGTCAATGTGATCGTAGCTTCCAAGCATCCCAGACCTCAGTGGCTCTCCATGCCCGAGGCAGTTAAGCACTGCACACAGGGTATCGGAATCTGGGAGTGGGCATCCAATGATCAGGGCCAGGAACCCGATATCGTATTTGCATGTGCCGGAGAAACTCCTACTCTTGAGGCTCTTGCAGCTGTTTCAATACTTAAGAGTGAGATCCCCGAGATCAAGATCCGTTTCATCAACGTAGTCGATCTCTTTAAACTTCAGCCTGCAACCGAGCATCCTCACGGACTTCAGGATGCAGAGTACGATATGCTCTTTACCCAGGATAAGCCTGTTGTATTTGCATTCCACGGATATGCATCACTTGTTCACGAGCTTACATACAGACGTCACAACAACCGTCTCATGCATGTTCGCGGATATAAGGAAGAGGGAACCATTACCACTCCTTTTGACGTACGTGTTCAGAACCATGTGGATCGTTTCCATCTTGTACAGCTTGCTCTTAAGAATCTTCCCGGACTCGGAAACAGAGGTGCATATCTCTACCAGAAGATGAGCGACAAGCTTGTTGAGCATACCCAGTACATCCATCAGTACGGCGAGGACCTTCCTGAAGTTGCCGGCTGGAAGTGGGAGAAGTAATCTTTCTGCTGCGTGCTATGGTGAGCATTCATAAGATCATATGTATACAGAGGGATCCCCGGCAAATTGCCGGGGATCTTTATGTCTGTGTTTTTGTGGTTTTGGGAAGATTATTATATAATATCTCTGTATGTTGATTTTGCGTTAAGAAACCTCCGGACCGCGGAGGATGAAAGGCAAAAAATGAAAAGCAGAAAAGTAAAGAAGATCTCAAAATTAAAAAAAGGACACGGACTTGTTTCCTTATTATTATTTCTTGTATTCAGCGTTGTTGCGGCAGTACTTCTTGCAGATTGCATGATCACTGCAGGATATTATTTTTTGCAGAGCAAGATCGCGTCGGAATATGAAACCATATCATATATGTCACGCATATATGATCTTGGGCTTCAAGGTGAGGACGGCCCTGATGTGTGGGCAATCCTTGATGAGCAGGGCACGGAATATATCATCAGAGATGCGGAAGGAAATCAGGTATACGGAAGCGATGATAATACGTGCGGCAAAGACGGAGATTACGCCCGCATATCCAATATAGAAGGTGAAGTGGAGATCTATCCCGATACCGAGCATGAATACATAAGCGTAACACATGGTTCCGTAAGGCTTAATATCATTAAGTTTTTGGATCTTATCACCAAAGACGAGAACACGGGTGATCATGATATTGTTGTTATAAGTGAATCAGAGGGCAGAATTCCCAGTTTGTTTGGTGCATATATGGTCTCGTACAGCTCAGATCTGCAGATCCGGCTTCCTTTTTGGATGGGATTTGATGTAAAAGACGGCGGGGAAAAATTTCTCGGAAAGGGCAGTGTTTCCATAATGCTTGGAGATCTTGCAATAATGGGAATTGCCGTGGCAGCCATAGGTGTGCTCCTCGTTTTCGTGTTTTTCCTGTTCCTTTCCAGCATGATCGGCAATATGAGGAGCCAGTCCAGAGTAAGGAAGGTTCTGTTCGGAGATCTGGTGACCGGAGGACATAACCAGATATGGTTCACATATTACGGTGAAAAGCTTCTGAGAGCCGGAGTCAATGCAAAAAAGACCTATGCCGTGGTGGATATCCATGTAGTAAAATACAATTCCTTCTGCATGTGTCATTCCGTTGCGGATGGTGAAGATATACTCAGGCGGATAGATGCCTGTATAAAAAAACAGTTGAAGTGGGGAGAGATATTTGCGCACGGATCCTCAGCCGAGTTTCATCTTCTTTTGAAGGTGGATGATCAGGAGCATTTTATGATCAGGCTTCGTGCTCTTATTTCGGAACTCGAGAAGGTAGAGCAGGCACACGCGTTCACATACCATCTCGGAATCTCAATGATCCCGCCTTTCAGAAAAGAAAATGGTAATATCGTAAGGAGAAGATGGGTTGATCTTGAGCAGGAGTGCAATAATGCGGCAACCGCAAGAAAGACCATCGACGGAAACGACGGTTCCGACATTGCCTTCTTTGACGTGAAGCTTATAGAGGAAAGAAAATGGCAGGATCAGGTTGAAGAGCATTGCAGGAAAGCTTTGGAAAATGAGGATTTCATTGTATTCTACCAGCCAAAATACGATCCTAAATTCGGAGAGCTTAAAGGCGCCGAGGCCCTGATAAGATGGAGATCTTCATCTCCTGAGCTTGCCGCTCCCGGAACACTGATCCCTCCCGGAAAATTCATACCGATATTTGAAACAAACGGTTTTATCACAGAGATTGACCATTATATGCTGAGACATGTTGCGGCGGATCAAAAAAAATGGCTTGATTCCGGATTCAAATGTGTTCCCGTTTCCGTAAATGTATCAAGGGCGCACTTTATCGAGCCGGATCTCGCCGAACAGATAAAAGATATAGTCGACGGTGCGGGGGCACCGAGAAGTCTTATAGAGATAGAGCTTACCGAGAGTGCGTTCTTCGATGACAAAAATGCGCTGATACGTACGATAAATAAACTGAAAGAATACGGATTTTCGGTTTCAATGGATGATTTCGGATCCGGATATTCTTCTCTTAACTCTCTGAAGGATATGCCGCTTGATGTTCTTAAGATCGATGCTGAATTTTTCCGCGGTGACCATGGGGGTGAACGTGGAAAGACTGTCGTATCCGAGACGATAAAGCTTGCAAGAAGTCTTAATATGCGCACCGTCGCGGAGGGCGTTGAGATCTTTGATCAGGTTGATTTCCTTGCGAGACAGGAATGTGACATGATACAGGGTTACTATTTTGAAAAGCCGGTGCCGGGTGATAAATATGAAGAAATGATGAGAAAACATATAAGCGACAAGCCCGCAGCCAGTGTGGCATCTGCTTCCGAAATGTCTTCGGAAACCGGTGCACCTGACGGTAAAGAGGATGTTACTACTGACAGGCAGGCAGATCAAAATACGGATAAGCCGGAAAATGATCCGGGAATGAATCCGGATGATAAAGGTGCAGAGGATTCTGCAGAGTAGGAGAACAGCGTGAGAGGTCTTTGTGAATTCTTAAATGTATTGATCAACCCAGTCATCTATCTGCTTGCTGTGGCAGAGTTTGTGCTTTTGTGTGTCTCGGTATGGACGCTTACGGGATTCAGAAAGAGGATATCGGATCTCAACAGGGATAATGTCAGGAATATCAGACTCAAAAAGACGGCCGGGAAACGCGAAGTGAGCAAGACCGTTGAGACAGTGGAGTCAAGGAGCTGGGACGATTTTGAAAAATTCCAGAGAGATTTCCAAAAGGGGAGTGTGTGGTATTCCGCATTCTCACTCATCATCCAGCTTTTTACTCTTCTGGGCATTCTTGGAACCGTTGTCGGATTATATATTGCAATGAATAACGGAGATGATCTGTACAGAGGTGTGGGACTCGCTCTTACAACTACGATCAACGGAATCCTTTTTGCGGTGATCTATAAGATCTGCGACATAGGCATTACCGCGGTGCTTCTCAATTATATAGACGACGGAATGGATATATTCGTTGATTCTTATAAGGCAGACAGTGATGATGCCACAAGATCCGCGATGCTCGAAACAGGAAGAGATTCTTTGGCTGATGAAAAGAATTCTTCGGAGAAGTCAAATGTCCGTGAAGCGGATGATGTTCCGAATTCATCCGCGGAAGCCGAAAAGAAGGATGATACTGAAAAGCAGACGGCAGACGGTAGCGATACATGAGAAGAAGGCGCAGGAACAATTTAACGGAGGTCAATCTGACACCGCTCCTTGATGTGCTCTTTTCCATCCTTTTCATAGTAATGATGACCGGAGCGCAGACCAGGGATAATGTGCAGAGAGATCATGAAGAGCAGGTGGCTTCGCTGGAGGAAGAAAACTCCAGGCTGAGTGAGGCACTTACGGTAAGCGAGGAAAAACTTGCCGCATATGAACTTCATGAGTCTGATTCTGTGATAATCACTGTACGAAACATATCAAGAGGAGATGATCATATTCTCTATGTGTACAGGGGAGTGGATGAAAACGAGATTGCAGATATCCGCATGGGACTGAATCAGACCGAAAACACCCGAAACCGTATACGGGGCCTGATAGAAGATACGGTTGGGGAAAACAACGGGCAGCCCGTGTATATAGTTTTTTATGCTGACAAGTCACGGATATATACCAGAGAGTATAACGCGGTGGTTGAAACTCTGGAAGAGATGCAGGCAAGATATAAGGAAGTTTTCTTCAAGGTTGCGGAGGAGGAATAGTAATGAAAAAGATAGCTAAATTTTTTAAGGTTTTGATAGTACTGATCATTCTGGCTGTGCTGCTCCTGTTTCTTCTTAATAAATTCGGGTTCGGATTTGGAAACGGACTGGGATTTGGAAACGGAGAAAGGATTCAGAATTCGGACGCTTCGGAAACTCAGACCGTAACCGAAGAAAATGAAGAAAGAAGCACAGGGGATCTTTCCGCAAGTCTTCCGCAGCTTGTCACCGTCACGATCCGTGAAGACAAGGTGTATGTTGAGGATAAGGAGATCTCTGATGCCGAAGAGCTGAAGGAATACATAGAGTCGATCAATACCGATGATCGCGAATACAGGCTGGTTGATGAGAATTCGATCAGAGCCACATATGAGTGGGTCAACGCCGTTTTTGATGAGCTGAAGATATCAGTCAAGGCTGATTAAAATATGATATTACAATAAACCCACATATGTGGTATGATTAACAGCGGTTTTGCACCTTATGTGACGTATTTAATTTATTAATCTATCATCTTTTTTGAAAGGAGAAACGGATATGGATTTGATTCCCAGCTTTTCCGTTGACCACACCAAGATAGTTCCCGGAATATTTACCAGCAGGATTGATGTTCTCGGGGATCAGAAGGTTACAACCTATGATGTGAGAGTAACAAGGCCCAATGTGGAGCCTGCCGTTGATGTAATGGCAATGCATTCTCTTGAGCACATCATCGCCACGTTCCTGAGAAATGAACCGGATTGGAAGGACCAGGTCATCTATTGGGGACCCATGGGATGCCTTACCGGATTTTATCTCATACTGAAGGGAAATAAAGAGCCTAAGGAAATCCATGATCTTTTGCTCAGAGCCTTCAGATCCGTTGAGGATGCGGAAGAAGTTCCCGGTACTTCTCCCGAAAACTGCGGAAATTATCTGCTTCATAATTTGGGAATGGCAAAATGGTACGCAAGAAGATTTGCTGATTATCTCGCAGAAAACGCGGATAACAGTCAGATCTTTGAGTATCCCAGATCCGAGAGACTTGTGACTGATGACGGTCGCAGCTTCTTTGATTCATGACAGAAAGCATTATGTTCGGAGGAATGTATGTTTAAGGTCGGAATAATCGGAGCAATGGAACTTGAGGTCAGTACTCTCAAGGGACAGCTTAAAGGGTGCACTGTCAGGAAAAAGGCAGGCATGGAATTTTGCGAAGGCAGGATCGGCGGAGTCGATACTGTTGTGGTACGCTGCGGCATAGGTAAAGTAAATGCTGCGCTTTGCGTACAGATACTTTGCGATGATTTTCATGTATCCCATGTGATCAATACAGGCGTTGCGGGATCTCTTAATAACGATCTTAACATAGGCGATATCCTGATATCGAAAGATGCGGTTCATCACGATGTTGATGTAACGATCTTTTCATATAAGATCGGTGAGGTGCCTCAGCTCGGTGTCAGGGAATTTCCCGCGGATCCGCATTTGATCGAAGTTGCGGAGAATTCAATAAAGGAAAATCAGCCCGGTCTGAATTACCGTATCGGAAGAGTTGCCAGCGGAGATCAGTTCATTTCAAGCAATGAAGCCAAGAACAGGATAATCAGGGATTTCGAGGCAGACTGTGCGGAAATGGAAGGGGCATCGATCGCTCACGGAGCATACCTTAACGGCATCCCTTTTATCATTATAAGGGCGATATCCGATAAGGCAGACGGTTCCGCAGAAGAAGATTATCCTACATTTGAAAAGGCAGCTGCCGCACACTGTGCAAAGCTGGTAGCCGACATGCTCGGACGCATCTAAATATGTATAATCATGTAAGTAAATGCACTAAGGAAAATAAAAGGAGATAAAATGGAACAGTCAATTGAATTTCGTTATGATACCCAGCTTCTCATCGAGAGCGAGAATGAAGATCTTGACGAGGATGTGATCAGGGATTATATTACAGAGAATTTTGTCGGAGACAGCCTTGTTGCTGCCGGCGATGAGGAGCTTGTGAAGATCCACTTTCATACCAATGAGCCCTGGAAGATACTTGAATATTGCAGGACGCTCGGCGAGATCTATGATATAGTTGTCGAAGATATGGATCGTCAGTCGAGAGGACTTCACGGCTGATCTCATAGTTTTAAGATTCTATCCGGTCTGATCATCAGACCGGAAGTTTTATGTTTTACCGGAAAGTTTTTGTAAGTATGAATAACAAGGAAACAGCATCACAAAAAAAGGCTTCATATTCTCTTTCTGCAATGCTTCTTGCATTGTTCTTCGGTCTTTCGTTTTTTTATATGGAGCTCGTTTTTAAGTACTCGGTCTCTGCCGTGGCGGTTGACCTGTCTGTTCTCTATATGCTGGTGTTTTCGTTTATCACAGGAAGTATTATAGCTTTTTTTGTTTATATACTTCCGAAGGTCATCGCGCATATAGTTGCCGTGCTCTCTCTTTTGATCGCTACGATCTCATTTCTTATAGAGTTTTTTATCCAGAGAGAATTCAGTGTTTTTTATGATCTGAATACGATCCTTAATGCGGCCGGCGATGCTTTGGGCGGCTTTGGCGGAGATATCAGGGCCCTTATCTTTTGCGCGGATGGAATAACACATATCCTTCTTTTTATTGTTCCTCTATTGCTTTATGCACTAATTGGAAAAGGAATAGTAAACGGGATTGCCAGAACAAGAAAAATTGAAAGATCATATTCCGCACCAAAAACCGATGATGATATCGAGATGATAGATCTCAGTGCAGAGGAAAAGGATACGGAAGAAGAAAACGGACCTGCAGAGGAACCCTCAGGCAGCCTTCTTTCAAACAGGGGAAGACGTTATATTGCAGGGCTGATCATAGCCGGAATCTTTCTTCTCGCGATTTCGTTCATTGTGATTGCCTCTTCTGTCGGCCTGATAAAAAATGAGGAATTCGGAGACAGGTTCAGCTTTCAAAATTCGGTTGTTTCGTATGGACTTGCAAGTTCGGTATTCAGGGATGTCAGAAATATCGGAAGAGCTCCGGCAGAGGATGAATTCGTTATAGTTGATATTCCGTATGATGAGCCTTTGCCTGTGATAGCCACGGTGGATGAGCCTGTTATCGAAGATCCCACAGCAGTCGAAGAAGTTCCGGAAAGAGTGGAATATGGGGTCAATGCGTTTGATATAGACTTTGCTGCTCTTGCCGAACAAGGAGGACCGTATTCCAATCTGAATGCTTATGTCGCTACTCTTACGCCGTCATCACAGAACGAATATACCGGTCTTTTCAAAGGAAAAAATCTGATAGTATTTTGCGCGGAGGCTTTTTCCTCGAGCATAATAGATCCGGAGCTTACCCCGGCTCTTTACAGACTTACCACAAAGGGAATCAATTTTACGGATTATTATGAGCAGGCAACTGCCGGAACGACCGGCGGAGAATTTGAACTGATCTATGGATTGATGCCGCTCAGAGGCGGAGATTCAATGCTTGCCATGACGGCCCAGGGATCATATACCAATGTGGGATCGATCCTTGGAGTGGATGAGGGCTATTACGGCTGGGCCTTCCATGATAATGATGATCTGTATTACAGCAGGAACATCACCCACAACCTTCTCGGATACAGCGAAGGCTTCATGGGTTACGGAAACGGCATGGAGAAGCTGATCTCAAGGCACTGGCCTGAGAGCGACTGTGAGATGATGGAGGCGACACTTCCGCTTTATACCGATCATCAGCCCTTCAACGTATACTATATGACAGTCAGCGGTCACAGCGGATATGATTTTCATTCGAATGCAATGTCTGTCCGTAATAAGGATATAGTAAACGAATGGTGTGAAAAGAACGGACTTGAATACAGTGAGGCTGTCAGGGCATATATTGCATGTCAGCTTGAGCTGGAAAAAGCACTTGAATATACCCTTCAGTATCTTGAGGAAAATGACCTTGCCGACGATACGGTGATCGCTCTGGCGCCGGATCATTTCCCCTACGGACTTACAAACGGAGGATATCTCGGACATCTTCCTTATCTGGACGAGCTGTACGGATATAAGGTAGAGACTCAGATGGACCGTGATAAGAATACGGCGATAATCTGGTGCGGTATTCTTGAGGATATGGATCCGATAATAATCGACAAGCCGACATCGCCTCTTGATATCCTTCCGACCCTTCTCAATCTTTTCGGTGCGGAATGGGATTCCAGACTCTACATCGGAAGAGATGTGCTTTCGGATGCGGAAGGACTGTATTTTGACAGCGGATATAACTGGAAAACGGAAGTCGGATATTACAGAGCGGCAACCGGAGTGTTTACACCGAACCCCGGATATGAAGAGGTCGGAGAGGCATATATCAGAAGACATAATGCCATAGTTGCAAACAAGATATCATTTAACAGAAGCGTTATCAACAATTCATACTTCCCCTATGTTTATTCGATCCTTGCAGAGCAGCGTGCTCAGGAAGAGGCAGAAGCAGAAGAAGCCGGATCGGATGAAGGACCGGGGACGGAAACATATTAAAAAAGCAAAGGAGCTTTATCACGGGATCATTCGGACGCCAAAATCCCCTGATAAAGCTCTTTTTTTAAATTTTTATAAAATATTAACACGGAGTTTAATCTTGCAATTAGGGTTATGATATACTTTTTTTCATGAAGATCCAGACGCGAATGATAATAACGTTTGTGGCGGTTGCGTTTATCCCGCTGATATTGATCGTGCTCATTTTTCTGATCGTCAGGATGTCAATGAGCTCCCCTTTTGCCGATGCATATCCCGTCAATCAGGGAATAACCGGTCTCGGCATTGATATGGAAGAAATAGTCGTAAGGACTGACAGTGTTTATGCCGAATTGGAATCAAAGGTTCATACATCCCCCGGTATGCTTGAAGACAGGGAATATCTTAAGGACATATGTAATGACCTGTCCGGATTGTCAAGTACACTTGTTGTAAGAAGGGGAAATGAGCTCTATTTTGCGGGAAGCACTCGGATGGCGGATGAGATATGGGATAAGCTTCCTCCATACGGATATATGGAGCCGGGAAATAATTCAAGCCTGTATTTTGAGGATCTTGAGGAATATGTAAGACAGCTTGATTTTATTTTTGAGGACGGAAGTCTTGGTTCTGTTTTCATAGTGGTAAGGGTTAACTCGGGTATCAGCCGCAGGCTTAAGGCAGATATGCTTGTTGCCATGATACTGATCATGCTTATCACGGCGCTTTTGGTTACGCTCTGGAACAAGAAGGGGATACTGGATCCCATGACGGAATTGTCCAGAGGACTTACCCAGGTAAGGGAAGGAAATTTCGACTATGTCATAGAACATAACGGAGTATCCGGAGAGGTCGGTGATCTGCTCAGGAATTACGAAGACATGAGAATGCGACTTCGTGAAAATGAGGAGAGAAATGCCGAACAGGAAAAGAAAAACAAAGAGCTTATATCCAATATCACTCATGATCTGAAAACCCCGATCACCTCAATAAAGGGATATGTCGAGGGTATCCTGGACGGAGTTGCGGCAACTCCCGAAAAGCAGGAGAAATATCTCAAGACCATATATAACAAGGCCGTCGATATGGATAAGCTGATCAATGAGCTTACGCTGTATTCAAGCGTTGATAATGACAGGATCAAATATAATTTCCTTAAGCTTAATGTCAGCGATTATTTCAGGGACTGTGTCGAGGAAGTTGGCCTCGATATGGAGACCAGGGGTATATCATTTGATTATAAAAATAATATCACTTCCGATACGCTTATCATCGCCGACCCCGAGCAGCTCAGAAAGGTCATCAACAACATAGTCGGTAACAGCGTCAAGTATATGGATAAGCCTATCAAGATGATATCCATGAGACTGCTTGACGGCGGAGAAGATGTCATTATAGAGATAGAAGATAACGGCAAGGGAATCGCTTCTTCAGATATCTCCAGAATATTTGAACGATTCTACAGAGCCGATGCTGCAAGGACTACAGCTCAGGGCGGAAGCGGAATAGGACTTGCGATAGTCAAGAAGATAATAGAAGATCACGGCGGGCATATCTGGGCCACTTCCAAAGAGGGCGAAGGAACCTGTATGCATTTTGTGATAAGGAAGTACAAGGAGGATATACATGGCTAAGATTCTTATAATCGAAGATGAAAAAGAGATAGCCGATCTTGAAAAGGATTATCTGGAAATGAACAGCTTCGAGGTGGAGACCTGTGACAGGGGCGATACCGGTTTGGAAGCGGCTGTTAAGAATGATTATGATCTTATTGTTCTTGATCTTATGCTTCCGGGAGTTGACGGATTTGATATCTGCAGAAAGGTAAGAGCCGAAAAAGACATTCCCATAATCATGGTTTCTGCCAAGAAGGATGATATTGATAAGATCAGAGGTCTGGGACTTGGCGCGGATGATTATATGACCAAGCCCTTTTCACCCGGAGAGCTTGTCGCCAGAGTCAAGGCTCATATAGCGCAATATCAGAGACTTGTGGGTGCAGGAAGTAAAAAGCAGGAAAACGATATAATAGAGATCCGCGGAGTCAAGATCGATAAGACTGCCAGAAGAGTATTTGTTGACGGTGAAGAGAAGATCTTCACTACCAAGGAATTCGATCTGCTGACATTTCTTGCGGAGAATCCCAATAAGGTGTTTACGAAGGATGATCTTTTCAGGACCATATGGGGAATGGAATCCGTAGGTGATATTGCCACCGTTACTGTACATATCAAGAAGATAAGGGAGAAGCTCGGCGATGTGAGCGGAGACTCCAAATATATTGAGACGATCTGGGGCGTCGGATACCGCTTTAAAATCTGATCGTTGGATTCTTTATCGTAGGTGACGGTATTAATGAAAGATCATGCTAAAAGATATCCCGCATATGATGTAATGAGGATCGTGGCAGCATTCAGTGTTATATTGATGCATGTTACGGTTGATCATGTATTCTCTCTGCCAATGGAATCTGCAGAGTGGATGAAAGGTATGGCTCTGAATTCCGTATCGCATTTCGGGGTTCCTGTTTTTGTTATGATCAGCGGGGCACTATTTCTTGATAGCAACAGACAAATAGATATCAAAAGGATATGGGTGCACAATATACTTAGAATCGTTCTTGTACTTATTGTATGGAGTGTATTCTATGGGCTGACGGATTACCTTGAGTATCGTGCCGAGTTTGTGTATGTTTTCAGAGAAATAATAGATGGAAGGCATCATCTGTGGTTTATCCCGATGCTTGCCGGACTTTATATGATCCAGCCTGTGTTGCTCAGGTGGATTAAATCCGCATCGGAAAATGAGGTAAGTTACTTTTTGGTGATGTTTCTCCTTGTTGGGGTTCTATGGGAAAGCCTGAGATCATATGGATTTTCTGGTGTGATAGAACATCTGGATAAGTTCAGGGATGTTGAACTGTTTTGCAGTTATGTCGGTTATTTTGTTATGGGCTATTATATAGCACATATCGGTTTTTCCGCTAAAGTTCGAAAAATTATATATCTGTTGTGTGGGCTCTCTATTTTGTTATTGCCGGTGGTCTCGGTTCTTATATCACGGCACAGACAGATTCCGGTTACGGCGTTTTCCGATAGTTTTTCTGTTTTTGTATTCTTTATCTCCATAGGTTTTTTTAACATGATGGTAAAGATCGTGGGGGAACGTAATATTCCTCAGAGATATTCCTGTATTTTGTCAGAACTTGGAAGGGACACTTTCGGCGTTTATCTTTGTCATATTGCACTTATGGAAAGAATTCACGTATTGGGTGAATGGTGTGAAAAATTGCCTTTAGTACCGGGAGCGCTAATTTATTCACTACTGTTGTTTATACTGGGAACAATGATCAGTGCGGTTCTTCGCAGATTGCCGATCGCAGGAAGGTATATTTGCTGATTGCTGATAGGATCAAGGCGACACTTTGACATGGCACAGGTTGACACGGCCTTCGGGCCGTGTTATTTTATTGTCACAAGTGTATTAAATGTCTTAATACACTAAAGATGAACGGAGGCATTATGATAGTACTTGATTTTCGGGACAAGCGCCCATTAAATGAGCAGGTTGCCGAGAAGATAATGAATCTCATAGCCCAGGGCGCGCTTGCCCCGGGGGAGAGACTACCGAGCGTTCGGAATCTTGCCGTGGATCTGTCGGTAAATCCAAATACGGTGCAAAGAGCATATGCTGCACTGGAGGAGAAGGGATATATTACCACGATCACAGGCAGAGGCAACTATGTCAGTGAGGAATCAAACTGGAAGGACAGTCTTTACGGGGAGGTGCTATCTGAACTGAAGGAGACGGTAAAACGCGTCATGGCAGCAGGCGTTGAAAGGGAAGAAGCCATGAAATGCGTGAGGGAAGTGTATGAGAGGGATTAAGAGATGATAGAGATAAAGGGAGTAAGTAAGAGCTACGATGATATAAAAGCCCTGAACAATGTTTCCTTTGATATGCCGCAGGGGCAGGTGTTCGGACTGGTCGGAACCAACGGAGCCGGGAAAAGTACATTGCTCAGGTGCATATGCGGTGTTTGTAAACCGGATTTTGGAGAGATACTGATTGACGGAGAATCTGTGTGGGAGAATCCGTCTGTCAAGGAGAAAGTATTTTTCATATCGGATGATCAGTATTATTTTCCCGGGTCAACTCCGCTGGAGATGGCTTCATATTACGGAACCATGTATCCGAATACTTTTTCAATGGACAGATTCCGCCAGCTGATGGAAGCATTGTCACTTGACAGCAGGAGAAGGATACAGACTTTTTCAAAGGGTATGAAAAAGCAGCTTTCCATCATGCTTGGAATAGCTTCCGGATGCAAATATATCCTGTGTGACGAGACTTTCGACGGACTGGATCCGGTTGTCAGGCAGGCTGTCAAAAGGCTGTTCATCCATGACATGGAGGCTGCCTTGATCACTCCCGTGATCGCATCACATAATCTCAGAGAGCTTGAGGATATATGTGAATATGTCGGGCTCCTTCATAAGGGAGGAGTTATCCTTTCCAAGGATCTGGGAGACATGAAGCTGGGAATATTCAAGGTACAGGCTGTATTCAAGGATGAAACGGGACTTGAAACTGTTAAGAAGAATTGTGAGGTTATAGCAGAGGAGCACAGAGGGTCATTGATCACGCTGACCATCAGGGGACAGAGAACAGAGCTTGAAAACATAATCACATCACAGCTTCCTGTATTCTATGAGGTTCTGCCACTTACTCTCGAGGAGATATTTATAAGTGAAACGGAGGTGCTGGGATATGACTTCGCCGGAATCACAAAATAAAGATAATGTCACGGAAAATGCGATGGCTATAAATGAATTTATCAATGAAAAAACAAAAAAGGAAAGCGGGATATCGATGCTTGGTCTGATGAAAGAAGACCTAAAGCACAGGAAATGGATGCTTGTGATCTCTTCGGTCGTTCAGTTCCTTGCAGGTCCTGTTATAGTTCTTTTCTGGCTGACTACCCTGAAGAAAAATGCGGTTTATCCGTCATCTTATGATCCCGAAATGATCGGGATGATAAGGCAAAGCTCCATGGCATTCTTTCACGAAATAATATCAGAGTATATTCCAATGATGCAGATAGTTATAGCGGTGTGCGGAGCTCTGATAACCGGAATAGGAGGATACAGACATCTGTTCAACAGGCGTATGACGGATATGGTGAATTCTCTTCCGTTAAAAAGAGAGAAGCAGTTTGCCGTGATATATCTGAACGGTTTTTTGATATGGTTTGTTCCGTTCCTTGTATCACTTGCGATCTCAATCGCAATTTGTCTGATCAGAGCATACGGCTGGGGAATCGGAGGTGAGATCGCATTATGCGGACTGTATATAATAGCAGGAAGCACTTTGTGCTTTGTCGCCTGCTATAATCTGATAATACTGGCAGTTTCTCTTTCGGGAACGATTTTTAACGCGCTGGTCAATATTGCATTTATCGGATTTGATCTGATACTGGGATATACGATCCTGTATGTTCTATGTGAACATTTTTATTCGAATTTCTCAAGGCTTGCTGTAGACTTTCAGGATGTGATGTGGCTTTCAACACCGATATCTTCCTGTGTGTGCTCTTTTATTATATCTTCCGCGCAAAAGATCGGTGATTTTTTAGATAAAAGTATATTTGCCTTTACACTTGCGATGACTATTGTGATATCGGTATTGAATCTTGTCCTTGCCCTTATCATATATTCAAAGAGAAAGAGCGAGGAGTCTGAAAGCGGTGTATCCAATAAGCCCTACAGATTCCTGATCAGGACGATCAATTCGATATATGCCGGTCTTCTGATAGTATTTATCGTAATGGCGCTGCTTCCGTCACGTTATGGCTCCGGTGCGGTATGGATGGTATTTTTTGCGGTTGTTTTCTCTGTCCTTGCATTCGGGCTTATCGACAGTGCCCATGGAAAAACGTTCAAGGCATTCTTTTCACATTGGAAACAGATGATAGCAACAGCTGCGGCAACTGTTCTTATTCTTGTTGTATTTATCAATGATCTGACGGGATATGATAACCGGATTGTTTCACGGAGCAATCTGAATGGTGCAATAATAAGATATGACATAGATTTCAGAAATGATTCGTCTGTCGACTATCTTCCCGTGCCGGGCATGGAAGGATATATCCGCTACAGGGGGAATAATGTCATTTCGTTTTATGAAGCGAGAAATACTGAGGTCAGCCCGGAGCTTGCATACCGAATTATTACTGCAGACAAAATGTATTGGAAAGCCGGTGGCGGTTATGTATATGATCCTGTTGATAAAAAGATCGTAAAAACATGGAGCTATGAAGACTCTGCCGAGGAGAGACCGTATTATGATCATCTGTATATAGAGGCAGACAGAAAAGTTGGACCGGATTTTTGCAGATATTATAATATAGCGGATCCTGATGTCATAAATGATCTCATCATGTCGGAAGGCTTTAAGGAGAAATATTTTAAGCTGGAATGCGGAGAACTCGGATATCCGGAATCAATGAAGATCAATGTTGGCGGATACGATGGCGAAAACTATGTGATACCCGATGAGTATATTCCCATGATCATGGAAGCATATTATTCGGATTTTGAGAACAATTATTCCGTTGAGTATCTTGACGAGCCGAAGGAACAGGTGGTCTTGCAGCTCAGGTACAGATCATACTATTCGGAAGATGATTTATTAAATGATCGTTATTCGACCAGCAATATTTCAGTATATCCGATCGAGGACGATACGAGAACCATGGCGGTTCTTGAGGAACTGGTCAGGAGTGGGGTCATTGACTGGTATACATGGGAGGCGAGAAATAATCCGGATCTGAATGACTGGGTTACATATTATGAGGATTATGAACTGTATGATTAAGGCCGCTGAAGAAAAATAAGAATCGCTTTTTTACACAGTTGACTGCCAAAATGACTGCTGCTTTTGAGATATCTTAAAGCGGCAGTCATTTTATGTCATCGGATTTCTTCCAATTAATGGGATTTTTGCCGGATATGATATATAATGTGAAATTGTCAGAAATTATGTGCGGAGAGATGATCAAATGAAGAATAAGAAAAGGAATATTTTAAACAGTAAACTGATGTTATCTGCAATTGCCGGAGTTTCAGGATTTTGTGGATTGTGTCGCCTTATGAATGATTCCGGATTCAGAAGCGTATATTCGTGGAGCATGTTTTCACTGGTTCTTTTCATATTGATCCTTTTTCTTGAAAATAATTTGGTTGAATTGGCAATTAAAGACGGAAAAGAATCAAAAAAAATATTTCGCTATGCATATGTGTATGGTGTGTTTTTCGGAGCGGCTTTGGATATGGGATACCAATTCCAGGTATCTGAAATGACATCCCCGGGCATAAGAGGAAAGTTGGGAATCATCATTACAGGATTGCTGCTGTCCGCATTTTTTCTCCCGATAACATACAGGATGTTCCGTTTTGCAGCCGGTATGTATTCTTTTGGTGCAAGGGCTAATGTATCGCATAAAAAAGGATTTAAGTGCTTTATTATATCGTGGGCGATTATACAGATCTCCTGGTTTCCGGCCTTTTTAGCATATTATCCTGCTATCATGAGTTATGATTTTCACAGACAGTTTGGTGAAGCTGTCAAAGGGTATGTATGGTTTTATGAATATCAGCCTCTTGTACATACTTTCCTGATAAGACAGGCTTATTTGCTTGGGACCGGACTTGGAAATGTGGCTGCCGGAATGGCAATTTTTGTTTTTGTCCAAAGCATGATTCTCAATGCTGCAATAAGCTTAGTGATAACTTATGTATATAAAAGAACAGGCTTTAAGTGTGCGGCTGCGTGTTGCGCGCTGTTTGCCTTACTTCCGTTTAATCCTGTTTTGGCCATAAGCATAACTAAAGATATTCTTTTCAGTGCTTTTTTTGCTTTATTTCTTCTTTCATTTCTGCTGTATACCAAAAAGGACTGTACGTTATATGCCGTGTTTATCCTTTTATCCGGAATACTTAATATATTGTTCCGGAATAATGCGGTATATGCGCTTGTCTGTCTTGTTCCGGCAATTTTGCTCTGCATGCAAGGAGCAAAAAAGAAATTGGTCACTGCTGCCTTGATAGTGATCACGATAATATCCGGGATGGGAATAAAAACAGGTATCAGAACTACAATGAACGCAATCAGCGGCAATAGGATAGAGATGTTTAGTGTGCCGATTGTACAGATGGTTCGGGTTGTTAAAAATCAGGAAAACAATCTTACTCCGGAACAGGAAAATATATTGCATAATTATATTTCAGATGAATCCTGGGGGACTTATTATGTATCGATAGCAGATTCCCCCAAAGCGATTGCATCCAGAGACAGGAATGCCCAATGGCTGGATAATCCCAAACAACTTTTAAAAGACTATATTAGTATTGGAATGGCTTATCCCAATGACTACCTTGATGCATGGATAGGATTGACGACAGGATACTGGTTTGTCGATGATCGGTCTCATGCGGAAATGCTTGGTTTTGGCGATGATACAGATATGGGGCTTCTATATACCTTTAATGCTTCTGTTAATGGGGATTATCCCGAAGGTATTGAATCTCACTCTTATCTGCCCGGGCTGGAAGGAATTTATTCACATATCGTGAATGGAAATTCATATTATAACTGGCCGGTGTTTTCACAACTCATGAAGCCTGCATTTTATTTCTGGCTTTTGGTATTTGCTTGTTTTATCTGTGTTTTCAAAAGGAGCAAAAAGAGTATTCTGATCCTTGCCTACCCGGTAATGTATTTTATGACGATGCTTTTGGGCCCTTGTGTGAATTTCAGGTATATGTATCCCATTATTGTTATAATTCCGGTGCTGCTCACCTTTACTCTTTCTGAAAAGGAAGCTTCCGGGAATATTGAATAGGAGTTCGGACGGAGAAATATTGATTCGGGTACTTACTATTGGAAGAAAAGGTGAATGCATGATTTCCGGAGGTGAGAAGGATAAGAATACTGATCAGTGAATTAAATGATACTTATCCCGGAAACTTTGCAGAACTGCTTGGAATACGTGAAAATGGCGATGAGGCTGTGGCAGAAGATTTCAGGGATCTGCCCGGCACAAATATGTACTGCAGCGATGAAGCATTTTCGGAGATCCGCAAAAGGCTTTCGGAATATGAACATCCGGAGGAAGGAATACATTTTATCGATACGGGCAATTATCACTATATGTCCAGGATCTTTACATCCTTTATCGATGATGAATATGAACTCATAATGTTCGATCATCATACGGATATGCAGGAAAGTGCATTCGGAGATGTCCTAAGCTGCGGATCGTGGGTAAAAGCTGTTCTTGAAAATGACAAGAATATCAGATCTGTTCTTGTGATCGGACCTCCAAGCCATGCTGACGGAGGACTCAAAGAGACTGTTTGCACGCAGGGGATATCTGCGGATGGATGCAGATTTTTCGGGATGTCGGAAGAAAGCGTCAGCGTAGAAAAAAGCAATATACATAGAGCGGAAGATAAAGCGGATAAATGGGACAGCAGTCTTCCCATATATCTTTCAGTTGATAAGGACATACTTGATGTGTCTGAATGCATTACCAACTGGGACCAGGGCACGCTTAAACTGGAGGAGCTTGAAAAACTGATCCGTGTCGTGACAAACGGGCGTAGAGTGATCGGTGCCGATATCTGCGGGGGAATATCCGAAAGTGATCCGAGTTTTTCCGATGATTCGAAAGCTCTGAATCTTCGTTCCGATATTTTTCTATACAGCATACTTAGAAGAATCATGAGTTAAGGAGACGGTGGTTTGCTGCCTGAAGGATTCAAAAACAACATGATGACACTTCTTGGGGAGAATGAGTATAAACTCCTTGAGGACTCATTTTCTGATGCACCTGTTCAGTCTCTGAGACTTAATCCGTTCAAAGGAGATGAGGAAAGCAGGAGAAAGCTCACAGAGCTGTTTGGCCTGGAGAAGATTCCCTATGAACGGGACGGATATTATTTTTCTTCGGATGCCTATCCCGGAAGAAGACCATATCATGAAGCGGGTGCGTATTATATTCAGGATCCCGGCGCAATGGTGCCGGGCGCTATTCTTGCGGAAAGCCTTTCGGAGCGTTTCGGACCTGATGCGGATGATCTCAGGATCCTTGATCTTTGTGCCGCTCCCGGAGGAAAGTCCACGCAGATAGCATCCTACATGAATGGAAGAGGTATTCTTTTTTCCAATGAGATAAACAGATCAAGAGCTGAGATCCTGTCGGGAAACATCGAGAGGATGGGTATCACAAATACAGTTGTTCTTAATGAATCTTCGGAAAAACTCGCTGACAGATTCATCGGATATTTTGATGCGATCATTGTTGATGCTCCGTGCTCAGGCGAGGGGATGTTCAGAAAGGATCCGGGAGCCATAGAAGAGTGGAGCGAAGAAAGTGTTGATGTCTGCGCTGATAGGCAGAGCGAAATACTTGAGAATGCGTACAGGATGCTCAGGCCCGGCGGGGTGATGATATATTCCACATGCACATATGAAAAAAAAGAAGATGAGGATGTTGTCGGAAGGCTTATCGCAGGTCACCCTGATGTAAAACTGACAGAACCGTCAGCTTTTAAAAATATAGCGGAAGGTGTACGCGGAGGCGTTCCCGGATATGGGGAATGTGTCAGGATATGGCCGATGCATTTTAAAGGCGAAGGGCATTTCGCCGCACTCCTGGAAAAGAGCGGCGATAGCGAAAGAGCCTTTCCCTCGGGAGGATTTGAAGAAAATTCCGTGATCAGGGATATCAGGATCCTCGAGGCATTTTTGAAGGAATCTCTTAGCGATGATGCTATAAAAATAATAATGGGATACAGAGAACGATTCAGACTGTTTGGAGATAACCTTTTTATTATGCCTGAAGAGACCCCTTTGCTAAAAGGACTTAAGGTGCTCAGGTGCGGACTTCAGATCGGATCTTTCAAGAAGGACAGATTTGAGCCTGCCCATGCCCTTGCTCATTTCCTTGATGAGCGAGACGTAAGAAACGTAAAAAAGGTCACTGAGGACGAGGCGGAAGAATTCGTAAAGGGGATGACTCTTGAAGGAGAAGGCAGAGGATGGACCCTTATCAGTCTCGACGGATACAGCCTCGGATGGGGCAAGGCCTCCGGAGGACGGATCAAGAATCATTACCCGAAGGGACTGAGGATACCCGGATGAGTCTTAAGACAGAAATAATCTATGAAAATGATCATGTGATCGTTATATATAAACCTGCCGGCCTGCCTGTTCAGACAGCCCGGGCAACTTCGGAGGATGTGTGCAGTCAGCTGAAGAATCATCTTAAGGGCGGGTACCTTGCGGTGATACACAGACTGGATCAGCCGGTTGAAGGCCTTTTGGTATTTGCAAAAGATAAAAAGACTGCTGCAGAGCTTTCCCTTGATCTTCAATCGGGAAAGCTTAAAAAAACCTACAGAGCAGTTGCTTATGGCAAAGCGGAGCGCAGTGGCAGCGATGCATGCTATATGAGAAAAACTCAGGGGGGCATAAGCGAGATCGGCGAAGGAGCCGGCTTTCAGAGAGCTGAGCTTACGTATGAACTGCTCGGAAATGATGAATTCACTTCTCATTTCAGGATAATGATACAAACCGGAAGATTTCATCAGATCAGAGCACAGATGGCACATCTTGGATTTCCTCTTCTCGGAGATATGAAATACGGAACAGAGGAAAGCATTCTTTTTTCACGGGAGAGGAATATCACTTTCCCGGCATTATGCGCTGACAGACTTGAATTCAGTATGCCGGGGACCTGCGAGGAAAGGTCATTTGTAATAGAACCGGTTAATCCGGCTTTTAAAATACATGATACAGGAAAAGATTGAAAAGATAACCGGGATTAGGTATGACCGGAAGATTTACAGAGGTTTTTCAGGGGCATTATGGTTTGCTGCCGGCGCTTTGTCACATATTACCTCATGGCTTTATGTGGTGCTGACAGCGGGAGCCCTTCCGCTTTATGTGAAAGAATATGCGCTTCTCGGGACGGAAAAAGCCCGGTTTTGGATGAATGCATATAAGCTGTGCGGAAAGCTGTTTCTGATAGTTGCGGCAATTGTATTCATTGCGTTTGTATCCGGAGTCATCGCGTATTATGACGATGAAGACGAAGAACGTTCTTTGGCAGAGAGCGGTTATGTTTTCCCGATGAAAAAAACCTTGAATATCACGGTTTTCCATGTATGGATACTGTTCTTTATGCTCGGGGCCGTGATCTCATATCTTTTTTCCGAACAAAGAGAGATCGCTCTTTGCGGGGAGCGCGGATGGTATTGCGGAATGCAGCAATACATTGTGATCGGTCTGTGCGCTTTGGTGATATCCTTTCTGGGATGCAGCAAATACATATGTATGGCGGTGGTGCTGCTTTCGTCGTTTTCGGTATGCGCCTCCGGGATCCTGATGGATATTTTCGGAAATGTTTTCCGAATCGCCGACTGGTCCGAAGGTAAGGTTTCTACATTGGGAAATGCAAACTGGTTCTGCGGTTATTTTGTTATGGTATTTTTCCTGGGGACAGCACTGTATTTTTTTAGAAAGCGCGGAAGTTCCCTTAAGGATAAGACAGTAAATATACTTCTCGTAATATATCTTGCCGCCGGATCATGGATGCTTGTTTCGCAAGGGTCCTCAAGCGGATACGCAGCTGTTTATGCAGTTTTTGTCGCAATGCTCCTTATGGCGGGAAGAGATCCGGAAAAGCATTTACGGATAGCCGGGATGTCGGTTATCTGCTTTGCCTCGGCATTTTTATTTTCTCTGATCCCGGAAGGAAGCTCTGTTTCAAATGCAAATGATATGATAAGCCGCCTGATGACAAACAGCATTTTTACATTTTCGATGCTTGTCATATCAGTGACGATCATGGTGCTGATAAGGCGCAGGATACGCTCCGGCGCGGTGAATACATATTATTCATATGGAAAGATAGTTGCTCTGTCAAGCGGTACCGGACTGCTTTTATATCTTATGCTCCTTTCGGTAAATACCATGTCCGGAGGAAATATCATAGGAAACAGTGTCTTTTATTTCTCACCGGGCTGGGGCAGTTACAGGGGCGAGACCATAAGCGTAGGCTTCAGGCTTTTTGAAGGGATGAACGCATTTGAGAAATTGTTCGGAAAGGGGCCGGATACTTTTTATTCATTCCTTACAGGGGGCAGGTTCCCTGTTTTGTATCAGGAGGTGAATTCTTTCTTCGGCGGCGCAAGACTTACGAATGCACATTGTGAGCCTGTCACGCTGCTTGTAAATATAGGGATATTCGGAACCCTCTGCTTTTACGGGATGCTCATAAGCTTTCTTATCATGGGATTTAAGAAGGCTGCGGCAGAGGACGGGAGAATAGGAAGCGGAGAAAATGTTCCGTGGTGCGATGCGGGATTTGTGCTTGGAAGCACTCTTTGCATTCTTGCTTACATGGTTAATAATCTGTTCAGCTTTCAAACGCCTATGAATCTTTCACAGCTTTCTGTGATCCTGGCATTTGGCGCGTCGGCAGTTCTGAACACGGGAGTGAAAAATAATGGACGGACTTAAGGCTGTTAAGGTTGCAGAGCTTCGAAGCAGGCTTTCTGCAATACCTGCCAAGATAATACTTGCAATAGTGGTTGTAACTGTTTTTTTCTGGGAAGTTGATTTCGGGACGACCATCGATAATATGATGGCTGATCCCTTGAAATGTGCAAAAATGCTTGTCGTTTTTTACGGTGTCATTTCATACGTACATTTTTTCGTAAGACTGTTCCATAATTATCTGATCGGAATCCTTGTTGCGGCGGCCGCTGCATACGCAGTATTCAGCATCAGGGACCGTTTTACGGATGACCAGTTTCTTCTTATTGAGCTGTTTATGATATTCGGCGGGCCTGTCATGGATATACTCAGGCTCATAAGATACCATAATATGAAGCGTGAGGTCATTGAAGAGTCCAGGGATCTTAAGGATAAGATCGACGGCATTTACGATAATGTTCACGGATATGAAGAAGGCTATGACCGCGGATACGAGAGCGGATATTTCAGGGGACGCAGTGAGAGCATATCCTATGACGAAAGAGAACGCATAGAGGATTACGGCGAAGATGACGGATATGATGAAGAGTATGATGAGGATTATGAGGAAAGAAAATCCCCGGAGGCTCTTCCTGCCGGATTTTTCGAAGGATGCAAAACAAAGGAATCCATAAAGAGACGGTACAGGGATCTGTGCAAGGTATACCATCCCGACAGCGGGAACGGATCCGAGGCCATATTCAGGGCGATATGCGATGAATATAACAGTCTGATGGACGAATAGCGGCATTTGTGGTAGATTAATCTATTATATTTTTCATTTCAGATAATCCGAGATCGTGCGTAGGATGGGCCGGACATGCTTGAAGTAAGCGGTTCCGTGCCGAAAAGGAAGGTGACAGTTATGCAGAATAAAGGACCTTATTACATTACAACGGCAATAGCCTACACATCAGGCAAACCCCATATAGGAAATTCTTATGAGATAGTCATGGCTGATGCCATCGCCAGACATAAGAGACAGCAGGGCTATGAAGTCTTTTTCCAGACAGGAACCGATGAGCACGGCCAGAAGGTGGAAGAGAAATCTGCTGCGGAAGGTGTAACTCCCAAGGAATTCGTCGACCGTATCTCCGGCATTATCAGGGGTATCTGCGACAGTCTCGATGTTTCATATGACAAATTCATCCGTACCACCGATGCGGATCATGAAGTTCAGATACAGAAGATCTTCAAGAAGATGTATGACAAGGGTGATATCTACAAGGGAGCTTATGAGGGAATGTACTGCACTCCCTGTGAGTCCTTCTGGACCGAGAGCCAGCTGGTGGACGGCAAGTGTCCCGATTGCGGACGTGAGGTAAAGCCCGCCAGGGAAGAGGCTTACTTTTTCAAGATGAGCAAATATGCGGACAGGCTCATGAAGTACTACGATGAGCATCCCGATTTCATCCAGCCCGTATCCCGCAAGAACGAGATGGTGAATAATTTCCTTAAGCCCGGACTTCAGGATCTGTGCGTATCCAGGACTTCTTTTACCTGGGGGATCCCGGTTACTTTTGACGAGAAGCATGTGGTATATGTATGGCTTGATGCGCTCAGCAACTATATCACCGGTATAGGCTATGATGCCGATGGAAACAGCTCCGATATGTACAAGAAGTTCTGGCCTGCGGATCTTCATCTTATAGGAAAGGACATCGTCCGTTTCCATACGATCTACTGGCCCATATTCCTGATGTCTCTTGGAGAGCCACTTCCCAAGAAGGTATTCGGACATCCCTGGCTCCTCCAGGGCGGCGAAAAGATGAGCAAGTCCAGAGGAAATGTCATTTATGCGGACGATCTCATCTCACTCTACGGTGTCGATGCGGTACGTTATTATGTGCTCCACGAGATGCCCTACGAAAATGACGGAACCATCACATGGGAGCTCATGACCGAGAGATACAATTCCGATCTTGCGAACATCCTCGGAAATCTCGT
>CAMNAQ010000009.1 GCA_946531495.1 uncultured Lachnospiraceae bacterium
CTCCCAGTTCACAAAGTGTCTTTCTTCGCCGCGCCAAAAAGCCGTAAAATCCGTTCTGTTTCCGTAAAAGAAAAGACCCTCTGTATATTTGCACCAGTTCTCCCCATGTCTGCCGGTCTTAAGATCAAAGAGCGCACTTGCGAGAGTCACCACGTGACTGTCATGGGAGCATATGATATCAAGACTGTTTTTCGACTCCGGGACCGCAAAGATCATATCAACTATGGGACGGGCAGCCTCCGTAAGCGTTGTTCCGGCAGTAAGCTCAGGCATGTTATTCTGAAGTCCGTAATAGAAATCATACCATCCGATCCCAAATTCGGACTGCGCCCGACCAAGCCCCTCCAGATGAGCAAACTCGCGCACGGTTTTTATATCAGGATCCGTTATGCCGGCTCCCCTGCATATTTCCGTAATAGTTTGGACACATCTTCCCACAGGGCTTGAATACAGATAACCTATCTGTCTGTCCAGTCCTTTTCCGATCCTCTGCGCTATCTCTATCCCCTCCGGGGTAAGCATCAGGTTGCTGTAATCCCCATCAGGCGGATTGTCATACCTGATGGAATGGCGCATATAAACCTTGATATTACCGTCTTTGGGAAGCTTCAAGGCATCCGATGTCATGTTTTCGCAAATACCTTCAAAGATCATTTCATTCTCCATAACAATTATTTTATTAATGTATTATATACGGATTTGAGAAACCGGGATAGAGGCACATAACAACATTCACGCTTTGACACATACGTCATAATATCCTATAATACAGTAGTTTTCGCGGATGTGATGGAATTGGTAGACATGCAAGATTTAGGTTCTTGTGCTTTATGCGTGTGGGTTCGAGTCCCTTCATCCGCATTCCATATGAAAATATAAGGCTCTGAGATAAATCTCAGAGCCTTATATTTTGTGGAACGCAGATGCGTTCCACAAACCCGGGTTCGTATCTCCGCTTCGCTTCGGTCGGCGCAAGGCTGACATCCACTGGATGTCATGCGCCCCTTCATCCGCATATTTTCAAAACACATGTCTTCCGAACCCACGGGTTCTCTGTCTCCTCGGCGCAGAGCGCCTTCGTCGGTCGGCGCTTTATAGTAATTATTTTTATTTTGAGGGATACATGATATCATGATTTTATGGATAGAAAACTTGTAGAAAAGTTCACATATGCCGTCAACACCCTCATTTTGCTCATCGTATTCGGACTGATGGCATTCTTCCATGTGCTTAAAGTTCCGTTTCTTGTATATTTCAGCATTCCGACCATATTAATCTATCTGATCGGTTATGTTCTGATAATCACAAAGCATCTGGATATCTACGTATGGATGGTCTATATGTGGCTGACGCTGTATATGTGCGTGACCACCGTATGTCTGGGATATGATTTCGGCTTCCATCTGTACTGTATGTCTATGATCCCAGTTATGTTCGTCACGGAATACCTTGCCTACAAGCTGGACCAGAAAAGCCTGAAGGCTCTGGGCGTTTGTATAGCGGTATGTATGGCATATCTGGCCTGTACCGGTTATGTATCCTATCACGGTCCCGTGTACGATGTTGATAAGAGCGCGGCAGGTATCTTTTGGTGCACCAATTCGATCATTGTTTTCAGTTTTCTTATCTTCTATACCAACTGGCTGATCAGGATGATCATCAATTCAGAGGAATCACTTAAGAAAATGGCTCAGACAGACAAGCTCACCGGTCTTTACAACCGCCATTATATGATGGAGATCCTCGAAAAAAAGAAAAAAGAAAATACATATCTGGTAATAGCAGATATCGATCATTTCAAACAGATAAATGACACCTACGGTCACAGCGCAGGCGATCATGTCCTGAAGACGATCGCGGAAATATTCAAAGAAAAACTTCCGGGTGCCGACATATGCAGATGGGGCGGGGAAGAATTCCTGATACTCGCTCCGGGCAACAAGGAGACTTCTGCAAAAGAGATCGAGAGCTTAAGAGCCGCTGTTGAAGAATTTAATTTCGTCTATGACAGCACTGCCATAGACGTGACAATAACCGCAGGAATATTCGTTTATGAAGGATCGCTTTCAGTAGACAAATGGATAAAGGCTGCGGATAAGAATCTCTATTACGGAAAAGAACACGGAAGAAATATGGTGGTCTGATCATAGACCACCATTTTCTTCATCTATAAGTTCATCTATATATTTACGGGTGACACTGCCATACACTCCGTCTTTTTCCTTCTCGGAAAGAGGAAGATCTTCAAAGGGAACAAGAAGATTGTGTTTTCTGTTTGCATTATCCCTCTCCGGTGCATATGTCCAGTGATTGATATAATGATATCTGCTCCAGCGGATATGCTCTATCTCCCAGAATTCCTCTTCCGTAAAGGTTCCGTCCTCTCGTATCCGCTTTTCTATCCAGTAATGATCGCCCCTCGCCATGCTTGAAGCTCTCTTGAATCCCGGCAATTCATTCCACTCTTTGGAGATCTCCTTTTCATCGAAGCTGTCTTCGGGCTTATTTCCGTATCTGAGATTATAGTCATAATTGAAGAGCTTTCCGAGTCTGTAAAGCCTTTCTTCCTTGATATCATCTTCGGTAAGATACTCATCAAGATCCCCAAAATACTGGAGATTATCGCTGACATAGAATCCGCCCCACTTACGGCCTTCCTCATTGAAATAAAAAATGGATGCCAAGCCGTTACGATACATGACCTCCTGGGTGATGAGCATGGAATACTCTTCCTGGGTGATGATCACACGGTCTGATTTTGAGATCTCATCCAGATCATCCTGCCATTTTTTTTCATGAACCACGATACTGTCATTATTCATTGTCTTGAGTGATCTCAAAAAGACCGCATCGGATTCATTGCATCCCCAGATGTGATAGGTGATCTTCTGGTCAAGCGCAAAGATATTATTGAGATATCCGTATCTGAAGATCGCCCTTCCGATGTTTTCATATCCAATTATGGAGATCGAATACTCCTTCTTTTCCCTTATCTCATAGAGATGGAATTTTCTCCAGAACTTTCTGGCCATAACCTCATAAATGTTGATGATCCTGACCCCGTTACGGTTTACCGCATTGAGAAGGAACGGATCCATGTTTCTGACAAGAAGGCATATGACACTTTTCCCGAAGGATTCTCTTCTTTCCTCATAATACTGAAGTGTCTTGGTATCATCATCAAGAAAAATGATGTGGTAAGCCGCCCTTTCGGCCTTTCCCGACTCAATACGTCCGTAGAAGCCGTGCTTAAGTTTTTCCTGAAGCTTCTCGCCCATATCATTATCGGTATATACAGCAGTTGAATCATTGAAAAAATGCATGAACCATCTGTCGATCATCCTGTAGACAGATGTCAGAAAGCTCAGCACAACGCCTGCAGCAACCAAAAGTGCCGACAGTTTGGACAGCATTACCCAGACGTTTTCAACATCCGATGCCGGATTGACGAAATAAAGGGCACACGAGGCATAAAGAGCCTCAAAAAACGGCAGTTCCCCGACAACATAATATCCTATCATTCCGAATACCAGCGGGATCCAGCAAAATCGCATCATTATACGGCCGATCTTTTCTTCCATAGTTCTCCTTCCGGTCAGGCTAAAGCCGTTATCGTGATCAAATACTTCGTTTACTATAATATATTCCCGGACTCATGTCATCCAATTATAAGATGTATTATGCCCAATATAAGCCACAATATGCATCCATGTATGGTAATACAGGACAAAATGAAGTAAAATATCATCTGTATGGGCAAAAATCAAAACGAAAATAAAACAAAGGATAAAAGAAAGCACTCCAAAGATTTTAAGAGTTTTCTGGAACGTTCTCATTTTGTCACTTCGCTGCTGATCATCATACTGGTCCTGGTGGTATGCTACGCCTGCTACACATTCTCGGATGCACGCGCAAACGGACTCAGTTTTCTCGATGTTATAGTCTATAACCTCCTTGCACTGGCCGGCAACGATTATGAATTCACCGAGACGCCGGGCGGAAGACTTCTCGGTCTGATCGTTTTAACACTCGGGATGGTAGCCCTGTCCACCATAACCGGTTATATATCTTCAGCTCTTGTTGCAAGAAAGCTCAATGTCGAAAGAGGGATCAAGAAAATGCAGAACATGAAAGAACACATTATAATCTGCGGATTCAAAAATGATATCAAATCCCTGATCACCGGGATTCTCCGAAAAAACAAAAACCTTTCCGTGACAAACATAATACTCATCACCGCAGCCGAGGATGTCAAGCTTCAGAACCTCCGCGATGATGATGAATTAAAGGGACTTCTGATCCTGAAGGGTGATTTTACCGAAGAACAGACCCTCAAGAATGCCAACATCGCAAAGGCTGCCAAGGTCCTCATAATCGGCGAAAGCGGTGAAGGCCTCGATGAAGAGCTCATAGATTCAAGAGTCTTTGTCACAGCGCTGATGGCAAGAAACCTCAATTCAAAATGCCACATCTGCGCACAGATCAGAACCGAAAGATATCGTAATTATCTCGAGGCACAGGGTTGCGCCGAGGTAATATACACGGACGAATACACAAGATACATCCTCACTACTTCCACCAATTACAGCGGAATGAGCAAGGTCATGAGTTCCTTCCTCGATAACGGTGACGGCATATCGGTACAGATCGATCAGATACCCGAAAAATGGATCGGAAAAAAATACAACGAGCTTTTTGAATGGTATAAGAAAGAGAAAAATATCCTGCTTTTGGGAATACTTGAAAATATGGGTGTCGAAAAAGAGATCAAGCACAACATCCTTTCCGAAGCCCAAAAATCCACCAATTACGGCGAGATAATCCAGAAACTGAAGACCGTAAAGGATATGGAGACCAACGAACCCCGTCTCAATCCCGGTGACAATTATGTGATACCGATGAATGCGGGTGCAATAATACTCGGGGAGGAGCGCTGATGGATTATATAAAGAAATTAAAGGCATTCCCTCTTTTTGAAAGATTATCCGAAGAAGACCTTAAAAGCTTTTCACAGCTCCTTAATCCAATGACATCAGCTGCCGGTTCGGATATCATAACCGAAGGCGAGACCGGCTCGGATATGTATTTCCTTATAGAAGGCACTGTAGACATCATCAAAACCACTGTCTTTGGGGACAAATTCGTATGCGCCAGCCTGACAAGCGACATGGGATGTGTATTCGGAGAGATGGCCCTCATTGACAGCGACAAAAGATCCGCGACGGTACGCGCCAAGACCGCCTGCACATCGCTTTACATATCCCGCGAAGACTTTAATGCTTTTGCAGATTCACATCCTGCCGCAGGTGTATCGCTTCTGAGATTTATCGGCGTAAATCTTGTAAGAAACATCCGCAAGGAAAACGAGAACCTCAACCTGGTATATCAGGCTCTCATAGAAGAAATAGAATCAAATTAGTTTCCGGAGGATTTAAATGTACAGAATTGACGAACTGCTGCTCATCGAACATCTTACCTATATGCCCGGAAAGGCACCCATCATCTCCATTCTGGATGCTGAGGGGATGAAGGTCGGAGATTATCTGGATAAGATAGATCTGAATGCGCTCGATGATTCATATGTATATTCCACCCAGATGAACGGAGCCGATTTCCGCAATGTCATACTTGCGATAAAAAAGAATCCTTCACTGTCAAATGCGGAGATCATATGTACCCACCTTGACAATGCCTTTGGCGCAGGCGGCGGTATTTCGATCGTTCTCCTGAGTGATGAAAGTGTTACCGATGAAAAGGGCAGGCGCGAAGCTGTGGTTGCATACCGCGGAACTGCGGAAAACGAATGGACCGATGATTTCGAAGGTGCCAACCAGATAGACTCTCTCCAGCAGATAAACGCACTCGAATGGTATAAGCAGGCTTACGAATTCCTTAATCTCGAACAATACTATGTCAGTGTCATCGGCCACTCAAAGGGCGGAAACAAGGCGAAATATGTAACGATCCTCAATGACACTCCCGACCGCTGTGTATCATTCGACGGACAGGGCTTTTCGGATAAGTTCATAGAATATTATAAGCGCCGTATCGTAGAGAGACAGTCAATCATAGAAAACCATAATATCGATTTCGACTATGTCAATATCCTGATGAACGATATCGGCAACAAGACTTATTACGTAGGCTACGACTACGGAGCATCCGGTTTTTCGGAAGCCCACGCTCCCAATACCTTCTTCGATTTCGGCGAGAACGGGGAATATACAATGCGCATCAATCCGAACGGTCAGCGTCCGGAGATGCAGATACTCGACCAATTCATAAACAGCATGATAAGATCCGCTGTCAGTGATAAGGAAAGCAGCGAGAACAATTATCTCGTAGGTTCGCTGGTTGAAAAAGCATTCGCTCTTACAAACGGAAGCAGCACCTCCGCGTTCATAAACTTCCTTTGCGAGATGATCGGCGATCCCAAATATACCGACAATGTGGCTTATCTTCTTGCTTATACGATACTCTATACCCGCAAGAATCCGGATTTCCTTGAGGCCATCAGAGGTATAATGACCGCTTTCCACTCAGAAGAGATCCTTAAGATCATCAACATGGTGGACGGTCTTGTAAATTCAAAAAAGCTCAATGCAATATTAAATGTGACGGATTTCCTTGTAGGACATGTAAGCCGCCCCATTGCCAGAACGGTGCAGGGCTTTATCAAGAAAAATTATGATATCGACATCGAGACTGAGCAAATAGGAGGCATTCTCCAGATCGCAAGCCTCACCAAGGATATGATGGCCACTCTGGATCTGAACATGGACGGCTCCGATATCGTTTTGGATGATATACCTCTCAGCGAAGATGATCTCCGTGAATTTGTCCTTCCCGGCAACCTGAACATCGTCGTTCTTGCAGGAGGTCTTTCCAATGAAAGAAATATTTCCCTGAAGTCAGGTGTCACGGTGGCTGATATACTCAGGAGCCGCGGAAACAATGTCATCCTCCTCGATGCATTCATGGGATACGGTGCTTCCGAAGAGCTTCTTCCCAACGTATTCGAAAATGTAAAAAAGTATTCTCTCGAACCCAAGGATATCCCTGATGAGATCCCGGATCTGTGGGCAACAAAAAAGCGCAGACCCGATCAGTCCGACAGTTACTTCGGCCCCAACGTGCTCCAGATCTGCAGACAGTCCGATCTTATCTTCATCGCTCTTCACGGAGCGTACGGAGAAAACGGAAAGGTTCAGGCGGCATTTGATGTTCTCGGTCTTGACTACACCGGATGCGATCATTTCTCATCAGCGATCTCTTCAAACAAGACCGCAGCCAAGCATCTCATGAAGACAGTCGGTGTCCCAGTGCCGGACGGCTTCAGCATCAAAAAAGGCGAGAGTGTACCAAATCCCGAGGATATGGGTCTGAGCTATCCCGTCATTGTAAAGCCCAATAACGGAGGAATAGGCGTCGGTGTATCCATCGCATCAGATATCAATGCCTATCAGAAGGCTGTCACAAGCGCATTCCGCTGGGACAGCGAGGTAATGGTCGAGGATTATTTTACGGGAAGAGAATTTGCCGTATGTACAGTAGAAGGAAAGGCACTTCCTGTTTTGGAGAAGCTTCCGTTCGAAACTTCGGATAAAGAAATGGGACTCAACCTTCGTGGCGAGTCCGCTGTAAAGTGCCCTGCAGATATCCCTGAAGAGCTTGCAAAGGCGCTTCAGAAGGCCGCAGAGGATGTTTCATATGTACTTGGAACGAATGCTTATGCCAAAATGGATTTCATCGTTTCACCCGATCTTGACAGATTCGTATGTCTTGAATGCGATTCCCTTCCTCAGCTTTATCCGGATTCACAGCTTGTTCTGTCCGCCAAGGCGTCCGGAAGAAGTCTCGGGGATCTGCTGGATAAGATAATGGAGATGAGCCTCGTAAAAAAGGTCATAGCAAAGGAAAAATCTTCACTTTGATCTGTTCTCGCATGCCATAAGACTTTCTGCACCGTAAAGTAATGCTTTTCATAACAAATGAACATTTTTATCAAAAAGAGCACCTGCCATAAAATCAGGTGCTCTTATCATTTAATCTCTTCTCCTGTATATGATAGTGATATACAGTGGCTTTGGTCAAAACCTGACCTTACTACACCTGGAGGTCAACCGCAGATGGGCTTCCGGATAAATCCACGCCTCCCGGAAGGCAAGATGTCTGCATCGCTCCGGCGGCAAACGCCATAGAGGCGCCTATTCCGGGTACAGAGGATGATGCATTAACTCCGCCTGTGACGCCCGGCATCTTCATCTGCTGATGTTTTACCATATCCTTAAGGTAATCCATTTCAGCCTTTACAAGAGCCTTATTCTCGGAATTTCTGTGCTTTCTCTTTAATTCCTCAAACTCCTCCTTTGTCATATGAGGATCCACAACTTCAAGCTCTTCAAAGGCCTCCATTGTTTCCTCAAGCTTCTCCAGCTCTTTTTCTCCCAGCTCTGCGACCAGCTCGTTCATCTCGGCAATTTTCTCCTTACTGAGCTGCTCGCGTTTTTCTTCGGCCTCTTTTACCATATCCTCCATGGTTTCCCTGCGCTCTTCGAAGATCTCATCTTCCGCCTTTTCGATCTTCTCCTCAGCTGCCATGGAATATGCGCTCTTTATATCCTGCTGCGTCTCCTCAAGCTTTTCGTTTCTTTCATCAGTCTTCCGGGTCCTGGACACCATCTCCTCGAGCTCAAGATGATGCTTTTTTCTCTGTGCGATCATCTCCATACGTCTTGCATGAGTAAGCTGATATTGCATTTCTTCGGGATCACCGTCACCTGTTGACATCTTTCGTCTTATCTCCAGAACCTTTCTCTTGGCAGCAAGCACGGCCTGTCCTGCA
Organism: uncultured Lachnospiraceae bacterium; assembly: GCA_946531495.1. Lineage (GTDB taxonomy): Bacteria > Bacillota > Clostridia > Lachnospirales > Lachnospiraceae > AC2028. The sequence continues at coordinate 8,846 of CAMNAQ010000009.1, forward strand.
CTCACAGAAGTCTTGGCACGCTGTATCTTATTTGCAACTTCCTTATAGTTGTAATTCCCATTATCAGACAGTATCTCTTCTTCCTCTGATCTGCCTGTTTCGCTCAGAGGCTGAAAACCGTTCTTTTTGTTATCGGATACAGCCTGATATGCCTTTCTTGCAGATTCCTGCTGCAAGTCGCGGAGCAGTTCCCTTACCTGGGCAGTCTTGCTTTTCCTTCTGTCTTCAAAAACCTCTTCTCCCTTGTAATACCCGGTGAGTGAAGCCCCTGCGTTCTTTCCGGAGACATACTGAAAAGACAATCCGGAGCGTGATCCTGCACCTGCATTCTGCGCAGGTCCTGCGGGATATGGCATGTATGGATTTGTATTTAATGACACATTCATGGTCACCCTCCATATAACAGCCCTGATCTTAGCATTATCCCTTAAAATCTATATGACCGCCGAGCATTTTCTCGGCACCTGTCATAACACGGTCTGCGGCATTTCCGAATGAATAGTTCTGGACCTTATTGATAAGCGAATTGATCGAACCGGATGAAATAGTGACATATTCCCTGTTATCTTCCTGCATCACTTCAGAGCCTTCACCGTCCCGGGTCACCGCAGCAGCATTTTCGTTCACCGACTCAAGAAGTTTTTCCTCAGTTTCTTTTTTCTCCGCTTTTCTTTCTTCCAGTCTTTTTTCGAGACGTTCTTTTTCCGCTTTTTTCTGCTCTGCCTTCTTTTCTGCTTTTTTAGCTTCCTTCTTTTCCGCAGCCTTCCTCTCGATCCGTTCCTTCTGCGCCCGGCCGGACTTTTCAACAGTTGCAAAAAAGCTTTCATTTCCCTTTTCATCAACCGACATGCCAAAATTCTTGACTCCGGCACCGGTACTTGCCAGGGAATTCTTCATCTCGGCAAGCCTGCTCTGGGACATGGCTATGATACCCTCATACTTATTACGATAGTTCTCATCGGTTGCCATTCGCTCAAGCTTTTCCTCATCGATAAGGACAACCTGCTTTTTGGCATTCCCGTACATTGCGGCATTTGCCTTGACCTGCTCCTTCATGTCCTTACTGACGACGATGAATTCCATCCCGCCGAACTTTCCCTTAAGCTTGTCATAATAATCGGAAGCCTTATCTGAGAGTTTTACATCCCCTATGGTCATGCCATAATCGGTTTTTCTCGGTATAAGACTGCTTCCTCCGCTGATGGGATTCCATGGTTTCAGCTCTGTTTTGGACGCAGCCGAAGAACTCCTGCCCGTCTCCGGTGCAGCAGATGATCCCGAACTTTTTGCAGCAGATGATGATCTGGCCTGATCAGGCCCTGACTTTGCTGTCTTCCAGCTTTCCGCGGTCTGCTGATAAGCAGCAATCTCATGAATTGCCATAGCTTCTACCTCCTTGTAGTTTGCCGGTACGCCCCGTTTGCAAAAATCCATTTCGCATTTGCTCCGGGATCATTATGGGTTCCCGGCTGCAGGGACAATTATAGTTATCTTAATCTGTATATCGGAGAGGCTGATCACATACTTAACCCCTATTTTAAAAATTTCGTAAAAGTAAAGTGCAAAAACCTTCAGGCACAGGATCTTCTGAACGCAAAAGGACGGTTCCCGTGTTCTACATTAACCTAAGTGCAGGAACCGTCCACATATTTTTCTCCGCAAAAAAGCTAAAATTTTTTTAGGCATTTTTTTGCCGGATGAATTAAGATACAAAATTCCGGGCATTTTTACCTGGTGAATTTGGATACAAAATTCCAGGCATTTTCAACAGAATGATGTCTGCATTCATGCTGCTGACCGCTCACGCTTCCAAATGCCGTCCTGCATATGCCGTCATCACTGTCATAATAGTTTACGGTAAGGAAGGCATTTCTTTCCTCATCATAATACTTTTCAGTCCTTTCACCGGGTATTCCCCAGAAAGGATCTTCCCACTTTTCCTTCTCATCAAACTTAAGTGCTTCGATCTGATCCCTCTTTTTCAGCTTATTTACCTGTGCAAAATACTTGAACCTGTCAAGGCAGGAATCAGCCTGACTGGGAAGCTCCGGAAGAGGTGAATCTTCACCGCCGGAGTAGAAAAGAGGAACCGAAATATCCTTATTGACCTCTCCGAGGGGATGGCTGAATACGTTGTCCTTTACAGGGAAAAGAGCGCTGCAGGGCATAAGGCCGGCAAAAACCTGCGGATACTCCTGGAACATATCCTGTGTCTTGCCGCTTCCCATGGAAAATCCGCCTATATAGATACGCTTTTCATCAATACTGTATCTGGTCTTAAGCACGCCTATAACATCAATGATCTCTGTGGGAGTTATGTTCAGATGATCATCGAGTGCAACATAGAGGAAATCGTGATCATGAGCCACTCTCCAGAATCCCGCCACGAATGTCAGATACATGGACGAATCTCCGCCTCCGTGACATCCGATCAAAAGCGGAACGGGACCCTTGTCAAAGATTCCGGTATTGTAATATGCAAAATATCCGACGGTGTGCTCAGGCTTATCCTTATATTTTCCGAAGTTATTGGGGGAAGTCTTTACTACGACATTTCCCGCCTCCTCGGTCATATTCATTTCTTCGAATATGGGCTCGAGCTCAGAATGTCCGCACCACATCTTGAATCTGCGTACAAATGAAAGAAAATCCTTCCTGTAATCCGCGGTATCCTTGATAAGAAGATGCTCGCATCCTTCAAATGCTTTGTTGATCTCATCAGAATTACCTACACTGAGGATCGCAATATCCTTTCTCTGAACATCTGGCATTACCGAAAGTCTCTCCATGGAGCAGACTGCCGGGGTGATCTCTCCGGGGCCCCAGAGGAATATTCCGTCCTGAGTCCTGATCAGATTGCGTGCCACGTAATCTGCGGATTCACCATAGCTGTAAATATCTGCCCTGAACTTGGCGCCTCTTATAAAATAGCCCTTGAATTCACGTGCAAAGAAATCATGCCACTCATCAAGTCCTTCACTGTAATCAACATCCATCCTGACCTCTGCGATCACATCCGCATAAAGGCTCTCCGGCGCATTTTTCCAACCGCCGTCTGCTGCCGGATAAATGAAAAGTACACTTGCATCATATGAAGAAGCTATGCTCTCAAGGCCGGTCTTTTTTGCAAATTCGATTGCAGAATCACGGTCCTGCATTTTTTCCTCGAACACAAGAAGAAGCGGTGCTTTGAATCCGTAATTATTAACCTGACCGTTCAGGTCGTTTGCGGGAACATATGTCTTCAGGAAAAAACTGTCATATTTGTGTTCCCAGTATTTGGAACCGTCATCAAGAGTAGTAACAACCGGTCTTTCCTTCATTGCCATTTCAAATCCTCCTGCTACTTAATGATCTGCTGACGTATCCGCAGCACTTCCCCCTTTTAAATGCGCCCGTGTTTCTATATAATCATACTGTTTTCAGTATAAACCCTGTATGCCTCTTTCCACCATTTAAATACTGAATAATAAATGTCATTATTTGCTGTCTTTTATCAAAATCGAAAGCGAGAATCTCCATGAACAAACCTCAGTCAATAACAGATAACAGATACCGTTTTGATAGTTTCGCAAACGGTGAAACCTTTCCGGGAAGAAAGACCGGCAGACTTCCTATGATGGGATGGAACAGCTGGAATGCATTCGGAAGCGGTAATTCGGAACTCCTTACAAAAGCAATGGCGGACTGTATTACAGAGCTTGGTCTTGATGAACTCGGATATAAATATCTCGTGCTCGATGACGGATGCTACAAAAACGAAAGAGTTGACGGTCTTCTTTCCAATGAAGAAATAAAATTTCCTTCAGGCTTCAGAGCCCTCTCGGATTACATTCATTCAAAGGGTCTCAAGTTCGGGATGTATAACGATATAGGCTCCAACCTCTGTGCAGGCGCCGCAGTAGGAACATGCGGCCATGAAAAAGAGGATGCAAAGTCATATACCGAATGGGGTGTTGATTTTATAAAGGTAGATAACTGCTACTATCTTTGGGATAATGCAACTTTTTCAAACGCAGAAAATGCAAGATATACCTATGCTCCGGCAATAAAGACAATTGTAATTGAAGGAAACGGGATAAAAAAGGAATTTTCAGCGGTAAAAGACGGAATGATTACCGGTGCAGGTCCCGCGGCAAGAGACGATGGAAGCATCGCAGGAATCGGAACTTTCGACGGGACCGGCCCTGTACAATCCCCTGTCGGCAACATGAGCGGTGAGCTTACTTTCAGCGCCGCAGGCCTTGTGCGCGGTGATTATGATCTTTTTATCACATACACCTCGGGAAAAGAACCCGAGCTCGGTCAATGGCTTCAGGCAGCAGTTACCTCCGGAGAAAAAACAGAATATTTCTATGACGATCTTCTTCCCGAAAGTGAAAACGGAAAGTTCTCCGTATCGGAAGCGATCAGAATACATATTGAAAATGATACCGACGTCATAAGGCTCATGAACCACCGCAGGCAGGAAAATACTCTGTATTCGTATGCCACGCTTCTTGAAGGATTTTTCGAAGCGGATAAAGATCATGATATCGTCATGTCACTTTGTGAATGGGGAAAGACACAACCGCAGAACTGGGGATATAAGGTTGGAGACTCATGGAGGATCCTCAATGATATTACATTCCAGGTAGGAAGCGACGGAAATCCAGGACACGGTGAATGGACCAGCGACTATACTCCGGGTGTTGCGGTCCAGTACAACAAGGCAGTTATCATGGACGAATTCTCGGGGCTTGATAAGGGATGGAATGATCCGGACATGCTGATGGTCGGGATGGATGGACTTGATATCAATATGTGCCGCACTCACTTTTCGATGTGGTGCATGATGAACTCTCCCCTTATGCTCGGGCTGGATCTCAGAAGAGTGAACAAGGGCGATGATATTTATAACATAATCGCAAACAAAGAACTGATCTCATTAAACCAGGATCCTCTCGGAGTTCAGGCTAAAAGGATATTTACCACAACCGGGGCCGCCCATCCGGACAAGGAATACATTAGAGACAATAACAGAGCGGATATCCTGGCCAAGCCACTTTCAGACGGAGGGCTAGCCATCGCATTTTTTAATCTGGATGATACGAATCATTCCGGAATGCTTACGGCTGATCTGAATGAAGCAATACGCTTTTTAGGATCAAAAATGTCTGACAGTGATTCATTCATAAATGCATCCTCATATAAGATAAAGGATCTTTGGACAGGTGAAACCGCCACTGTATCAGACAAAATGATCGAGATTCAGGATCTTTCTCCATGCGGATGCACGGTGCTGAAGATAACTCCGGCGCTCTGACCGTTCTCCGATCAGACCTGAGCAGATGTCGGAAGCTGTAAAAATCTTGATATGCATAAACATCATATGCATGAGCAACGAATAATGAACAAATATCTGACCATCGTACAATTCATCAGACTCCTGAGCGATCAGCCTGCCGAAAAAACGGATGATGTCATTCTCAGTGACGCATTTGAAGCCGGATGGATCGAATCTCAGGACCTTTCAGATCCGGGCAAAATCGTCAGGCGTATTGATGCTGCCAGAATAACACACCTATACCTGCTTCACGTCAAATGCATGAATGATATAAAGGATATTTCCGGCGCGGGGGTCCTCATGGACCTTTATGACTGCAGGATCTGTGTCAACCATATAGCACAGGTTTATCTCAGAGGATTAATGAACGGTGTATGCCTACATTCGGGTAAAAATCAAGCATTGATATTTGATTCACAAAGCCTTGCAGAAAAAGCCGATTTGCTTGATATCATATATAGAATTCGGTTATAATTTCATTAACCTGTTTATAATTCCTATCTAAAAAAGAAAGGATTGATGCTCATGGAAGACAAGAATACAAACAGCATAGAGTTTCTGGAAATGTCAATGGCCAACAAAAGACTTCTTCAGGCCGCAACGATTCTCTGCAGCATAATATCTTTGGCATATATCGCGGAGATTGCCAAGCACGCCCGTACCATAGGATATGTTCTTTTGGTCATTATCCTTGCCATGGCTCCTCCTGTCATAGGATGGGTTACTTTTAAATCATCACCTGCATCTGCTCTCATAAAGCACATAATAGCCATAGGCTATTCGCTGATGTATTGTTTCGTATTATTTACCACTGAGAACATCCTTGTTTTCACTTACGTTATACCGATGCTGGTCATCATAACTCTTTTTGATGATGTAAAATACATCATGACGATAGGTATCGGTGTTGTGATAGTCAATATCATTTCCGTTATCATCTCTCTTTCAAAGGGACTCATAGAAGACACTGCCGTCGCCGAGATTCAGGGCCTTGTTGTTCTTATGATAGTCATATACCTGATCATGGTTAGCAAGACCAATCATAAGTTCCAGGAAATGCGAACAGAAAATCTGGAGAATGCCAACAACAAGACAAAAGCTCTTCTGGATAATGTCCTTGCTGTTTCGGAAAGAGTAACTCTTACAGCTGAAGAACTCGCCGGAGAGATGTCTTCTCTTAAATCTTCCATTGACCAGACCATTGATTCCATGGAGGAAGTAAGACAGGGAACCAACGAATCGGCTGAAGCCTCACAGGCACAGCTTGTGCAAACGACACAGATCTCCGATCATATTGAAAACGTCAGAGGTTCATCCGATATCATCACTCAGAATGTTGAACTTGCTGCCGAGGCAGTTTCCATAGGACAGCAGAACATCCAAAGAATGACCGAACTCACCAAGGAAGTCGATGCCGAAGGTAAGGACGTTGCGGGTGCACTTGAGAAATTCAAGAAGACCGCAGATGAGATGAACTCCATTACCGTAATAATCACCGATGTTGCATCACAGACAAGACTCCTTGCACTCAATGCTTCAATAGAGGCAGCAAGAGCAGGAGAAGCCGGAAGAGGATTTGCAGTGGTTGCAAGTGAGATCTCAAATCTCGCAGGCCAGACCACAGCGGCTACTGAGAACATCAACACACTGATCTCGGATGTAGTCAAGCAGGTTGAAAACATGGTCATAACCATAGAAAGGCTTCTCAAGACAGATGATGAAGAAAGCAAGTGCGCTGCGGATACCGCAGAAAGCTTTGAAAAGATTTCAGGAACAGTCGAGATCATCAAACAGCATACAGCTGATCTTGACAATCTGGTAGGAAGACTTTCCAAGGCAAATGAGGAGATTGTCAACAGCATCCAGACGAACTCGGCAGTAGCAGAGGAAGTTACCGCACATGCTACCGAAACATATGAGGTCAGCAAGCAGAATCAGGATATTGTCTACAACATCGGAAATCTTGTAGGAAACCTGAACGAGGATGCGGAGAAACTCAAGGCAAACAGATAAGATAATAAACCGGCTGCGGATATGCAGCCGGTTTTAAATTTTCAGGCAATGATACATGGCCTGCTGTAACCATATGTGACAGTATCTTCAAAGGAGGGACAGGATGTACAAAGCAGTTATTTTCGACATGTTTGAGACCCTTGTAACACTGTTTGAAGGCAGAACATATTTTGGCGAAGATATTGCCGCAGATGTGGGTGCAGATCCTTCTGACTTCAGGAGAGAATGGCATAGGATTGAAGATGATCGCAGCATCGGCAGATACACGATCGAAGAAGGATTGGAGATTGTACTTAAAACGCTCGGGGTATATAGTCCCGAGAAGGTTAAGCTTGCGGCAGACAAAAGACTGGACGCCCTCGGTGATACATTTTCGGCAATACAGCCCGAATCGGTAAGACTGCTTGATGAACTCAAAAGGAATGGTATGCTGATCGGACTTATCACAAATACCTTTTCGGATGAAAGAGACATGATAAGAAGCTGCATCCTGTTCCCGTATTTTGATGAAGCACTGATATCCTACGAACAGGGGATCATGAAGCCCGATCTTCGCCTGTACAGAATGATGACGGAAAGACTCGGAGTAAAACCTGAAGAGTGCATATTCGTAGGAGACGGCGGATCAAAGGAGCTCTACGCCGCAAGAGAAGCAGGGATGCATCCCGTTCAGTGCACATGGTTCCACGAAAGAGCATTTGAACCTCACATTCCATGCCCTATCCTCGATGAATTTGAACATGCAAATACCGTACAGGATATTCTGAATCTTATACAGGAGTGATCTTATCATTCTCATAAAAATGCATTCGGAGTAATTGTTCTGTAATCCGGTATTCCGATCTTCTTAGCGGCCTGCTCAAAGTATTTCTCTTCTATAAGCGGCCACCCGTATTTTTCTCCGGCTTCTTCCGACAGCTTTGAAGCCAGTGCCACCATCTCTGCAGAGTGATCATCTCCCGTAAGAAGGATCTGAATATTACTGTTTATGAACCAGGGCGCTTTGTCAAGGAGGCCGCACGTGAACATATCACGGACCACTCTCTTATTATCATACGGTATCCTCAGAAACTCAGGCTGCCACGCAGTATCTCCGTCTGTCTGAACATCCTTTAATATCATGCACTGGGCATAGCCGGGATCTCCGATGGAGATTCCGACACAGCCCGCATTAAAGTAGTGCTTTCCGTTCATCAGGCATTCTCCGGGGAAATGAGTATGTGCACATAGCATGTAGTCTTCTTCTATCCTACTCAGCCACAACTCAGCCTTATCGCTTCCAAGCTGAATCAGCTCCCTGTCACTTGCCGGAGATCCGTGGCAGCATCTTATAGAGGGATAGCCCTCCTTTTTGTATTCAAAGGTAATTGGCAGACTTTCGAAAAAATCAAGATCGTCATCTGTCAGCTGTTCATATGTGTACAAGAGGTTTCCGCTTGCAGAATTGTATATCCATGTCATTTCATCGATACCATCCTTAAGGACCCTCCGCTGGTCCAGCATGTACTCCTCACGGTTTCCTCGCAATAGATGACACGGATGTCTTTTTATAAAGTCATACAACAGGTCAAGGGTCTCTCTTGCATAGGGCGTGTCGGAAACATAATCACCCAGGAAGAGATACTCATCGCATTTCTCTTCCTCCATATATCTGATACAGTTTTCAAAAGCTATGACATTACTGTGTATGTCAGAAATCACACCGATCTTCATTGTTAGACTCTCCAAAATCCTGCTATATGATACAAATACCCTGACCTGATCCTGTTATTCAACATACGTTACTTTTGTATATCGTTCCATAATGTTACACGCCAACTGTTGTATTACATACCTGCTGCTATGATCGATACTGTACTATTTCTTTGACCTCATATATACGATGCCGTGTGGAGAGTATGTGGATACGCGAACGTAAAGGGGTGATCATACGATCTCGCCGATCACATCCTCAGGCTCACACTCCTTGGATTTAAGAATTACCGCATGATCAGGGAACACTTCCTTCAGCAAACGCAGCTCAAGTGTCTTTCTGTGACAGAGATGCCTGACAAGGCACTCTTCATCATTCCATCCAAGATGAATTCCCATGGGACAGTTCTTAATGAATTCCATCATCAGCGGAAACCACATCTCATTGCCATCCGCATCAACTCTTTCCCTGCGTATGACGTCTATTCCCTCCGCAACATTCTCCACATCAAGATAACAGATTCTGAATTCTCTGTCACCGATAACAGTTCTGAGCTTTTTATAAAATGAAACGATCTCATCATCCGTCATCTCGAAATACAGTATCATGTTCTCAACTATATTCTGAAATATCGAGCATTCGAAGATCTGATATTCTCCGTTCCAGGCACCATATCGCGATAGAATAATATCTTCAAATACATCGCGGGATACTCTTCCGTTGTAGATCTCATACTGTTCAAGATCCTTATGAAAGCCCGGAATGTCAGTTATTATACGTGTATAAGTCACTATCCTGCGCTCTTCATCCTTTGATTTTTCATTATGCGTATTGAAACGTATCTCATCCGCAAGCTCAGCATATTTTACGAGCACTTCGTCATACTGTTCTACCGTCATATATGTGCACCATGCCAGTTCAATGGGATTATAGTCACCTTCTCTGAAAACGTTATACTCCGGAAGCGTCTCTGCAAGCCTGTTTACCAATGTGCTCTTTCCCGCCCCCTGTACACCTTCTATAAAGTAGTTCATAAAACCTCCCTTCTATTACCAACACGCAGGTAGGCCCCTGACTGTCAGTCCGCTTTTACTATGATCACTTAACGAGCGCAAGTCCGGCATCTGTCAGTCTGTATATTTTGTCGCACACCTCACTTAAGTATTTTCTGTCATGGGATACGCTGATGATAGCTCCCGGAAATTCCTTCAGCATCCTTCTGATCACAGGTCCCGACAAGGGTGAGAAATTACGCGTAGGCTCATCAAGTATAAGTACATTTGCATCTGACATGCTCATCTTAAGAAGAAGCACCTTGGCCTTCTGACCGCCCGAAAGCTCCCGGATAGGATGATCCATTTCATCAGCCGTATACTTAAGCGCACCAAGGTATGTGCGTATCCTTGTCCGCTCCTCCTTATCACCAGATGGATCAAGATAGTCTACGGGAGTCATATCCATATCCAGCATCTTCTCATAATCCTGGGGCATATACACCGCACGCAGATCAGATCTTTCCAGTAGTTCATCAGCTATCTGTGAGATGAGCGTTGTCTTCCCGCATCCGTTGGTTCCGACAATTCCTATCTTTTCCGGTCCTCGGATCTTAAGCTCCGGATTTTTTGCAAGAACCCTGCTTCCGTCTGCAGATAAGAGTTCTTCTTTTTCATACTGCAGAACCCATTTTGCGGAAGGAATCGAACTGCTTGCATCTCCAAGCTTGAAGAATATCGCCTCCTCCCGCTCCGGCATTTCCGTCATCTGTTCATCAAGCCTCTCGAAGCGTTTGCCCATGGACTTTACCGAATGCATCTTGTCCTTAAGATTTTTACCGACAGATGGCGCCTGTCTTGAAACAGACCCTTGCGCATGCTCCACCTGACTGAGAAGCCTGCGGTATTTGGCATCTCGTATCTCCTTCTCCTTGCGGTCGGTTATCGCCATCTGCTCCTGCTTTTCAAAGCCGCGAAGCCTTTCCTCCACATACTGTCTGTAGGGCACATTGGCAACGGTATGTCTGCACTTTGTTTTCCTGCGGAGCTGCTCAAAATGCACAACGCGGTTGGCGGTATGCTCAATCAGAGTCTCATCATGGGATATGAAAAGTACTGCTCCCTTCCATCCGTTTATCAGCCTCTCCATAAGCTCCAGTGTTTCGATATCGATATCATTTGAAGGCTCATCAAGGAGAAGTATGGTGGGTCTCTCCATAAGGATCCTCATCATCTGTGCCTTTACCCGCTCCCCGCCGGAAAGTGACGCCATCTTCTGATCCCTGTAATAAAATTCCTTCTCAACCCCAAATTCATTTGCAGTCTTTGACAAGTCTCCCGGAGACTGCTCCGTAAAAAATCCGCTCTCGCAAAAATACTCATATACGCTTTTGTTCTTATCATCTTCTGGAAGCTCCTGAGGGAGATATCCAAGTTTCTCACCACTCATGGCTTTCTCACCGGAATATTCCACATAATCTTCTATGAGCGAAGGATCATAGATCCATTTCATGAGCGTGGATTTACCGTTTCCCTCTTCTCCGATCATCACGGCCCGGTCGCCTTCATTAAGGGTCAGCGATAGATCATCTATTATTGTGCGCAGATCCTTTCTGTGCACCAATGTCACATTTTTAATCTGAAACATATACATCACCTGCTTTCGTTAAAGACAGGCATTTCACATTTCGATGCCAAACGCTCCTGTCTTTACATAAAACGCAGAAAAAATGAGTCTGTCCTGCGTACGCAAAACAGACTCATACAAAATCAAACCCAATATACGATCAGGTCCAAGTAGCATGATGATCCGGATAAGCGTACACAAACAAGCTGCACTTTTTTTGCAACTCACAATATGTATACCCAAATCTGATCATCAATTATGCATCTCTTCACCTGTGCGCCTCAGCGCCCTTTCATCTTTATCAAGTCGTATCATATCACACCAAAAATCATATGACAAGAAATCTCCCCTGACCATATCCGGCCCTTCGGCTCATTGAATGCTTCCTCCGGGTCATCCGGATCATTACAAAACATTGACATGAAAATACGTCTGCAGAGTTGCCCGATCGGCATCAGATCCTTTCAGCAATACCAAGAGCTATGAGGAATTTCCCGATATCATGGTTGGCTGCATGCAGCCCTTCCACTTCATATCCGCTGTCTGCAAGGACATCTCCCGCTTCAAGGAAATCATATAATGAGAGGCCGTAGAAATCGCACAGAGCCTGAACTCCCGCTACTTCCATTTCAACTGCTATGCACCCTTCTTCTTTTCTGGCGGCAACAAGTCCCTTTGTTTCTCTGAGCATAGAATCGGTGGTCCAGACTCTCCCTTTTATGTAAGGAGCTTTGATCTCTCCAAAGATCTCTTCGAGTCTGTCAGCGCCCTTTATCTCAATGTAATCGGAATCAGGAGCATAATAGCGGGAAGCCCCTTCACCTCTGTAGCTTTCGGTGGGGATGATGTATCTTCCACTCGTGGCATCGGCATCCAGACTGCCGCAGGATCCGAACATTATGAACTTCGTTGCACCGGTCTGCCAATGCACTTCGTAGCAGAGTGAGGAAGCAAGTGCAGATCCTATCATGCTCAGATAAAAACCAATCTTTTCTCCTTTATGTTCAAAAGCATAAACCGGAATATCACCGGCACATGACCCCAGACGTGATATCTGCTCACACTCATATTCTTTCAGGATATATTCATATATCTTTCTTGAGAAAAGGATCAGACACTTATCAACTATATGCTTCTGCTCTCCGTAGAATTGACTTATGTCCACTATAGCTTCCGTTTTGTCATCATAGAAATCTTTTAACATCTTCCTCTCCTCCTCACTCAAAAATATACGCCATTATGATCTCATCGTTGTAGCTTCCGTCAGGTAATTTAAAAGCCCTGGGATTCATCCCATATTCTTTAAATCCCATTTTACTGTACATATGCCTTGCTATTAAATTGTCACTGTATACTCCAAGTTCTACCTGTTCATATCCGTTAGCTTTAGCCTGCTTAAGTGCCGTCGCCATCATAAAGCTTCCAAGCCCCTCACCTGTATATTCCTGCAGAATGGACATTCCGAGATATGCGCGGTGGAGATATTTAACATGAGGTCCGACACCTGTTATACCAAGTTCGCCGATAAGTTCATCTCCAAGATAAGCATCTACCATAAACTCTCTGTCATCATTCGCAACTCTCTCAAATCTTGCTTTGATCATCTCAAGATTCCAAGGTCCGTCTTCGGGTTCCCTTGCCAGGAAATGTGTTTCTCTGCACACCTTTTCTCTGTGAAGCTTTATCTTAAGTGCATCTTCCGGGCCCGCACTCTTTATTGTGATTTTTCTCCCATCCGGCAACATGTATGATCGCTCTTTTATCCTCATATGGGCCTCCTGAAAAATAAGCCCCATCAAGTTCTCGCTTGATGAGGCTTTAATGCGGTATCTGTTTTACAGCTGTAGCTATACTCTACAGATAATATCGCCCTCATCATGCATAACGACATAGACCCTCTGAATAAGTGTATTCACGGGGACCACATTAAGCATATCGGTTGTGAGCTTGCCTATCTGTATCATAGTTTCGCTTTCCAAAAAGATTTTTGTCAGTATAGAACACAGTCTGTCTTCATGTCAACATTTTTCGTACTAAGCTGATCTGTCCGCATCAGAACACGGCTCTGTTTAAACATGAACCTTATCCTGTTCTGCAGGCAGTCAGATATTTCCTTCATAAAATTCCAGAAAAGTATCAAACAGGTCCTCATCAAGCCTGTGGCTCCATCTGTAGTGATCCAGATGTTCGTTTATATACTCTGCCTTATCCCTGATGAAACGTTCTTTGTCTTCACCCGGATCATAGCCAAGGGATTCGTACCATTCACCGAAGGGGGCATCAAATTCCTCGGCATAGGTATTATCCGGATCGTTCAAAATAGTGTTGTGTCCTTTATCCTCGAATCTTATGAAAGTAAAACGATCATCATCCTTATACTTTTCATAATACTTATCAAGACCGTACTCAATCCCTATCACTTCATCATCTGCGCTGTGTACTATCATCACTGCCGCACCCGTGGAATCAAAGCCATCCATCGCAGTATTTGTCGCGTATCTGCCGAATTTAATATACTCATGCATTCTGATAAACGGTGTCATGGCATAGATCACGCCGCCTGCCTGGTCTTTTCCTCCCGACTCGAACATATCGGAGGATCTGTTAAAACCGCAGCACTCGATGACCGCCTTCACCTCCGGATGATATGTCAGAACAGCACTCACACAGTACGCGCCCCAGCTGTGTCCGAAGAGTACAATGGGAAGATCCGGGATCTCATCACTTGCCTCCACAAAGGATATGGCATGATCAAGATCGATAACTCCCTGGGGAACTCCGCCAAGGCTCTCTCCCCCGCTCTTATCCATTGCCGTGGCATCATACGCAAAAACATAATATCCGTGAGATGCAAAATAGTCCGCACAATCCATATAGGAATTGTGTCCGCCTCCGCCGAATCCGTGAGTAAGCACCACTATTCCATGCTGATCTTCACCCGAACTGTAGAGATATCCGGCAAGCATCTGTCCCTTGTCAGAGGGAAAAGAATACTCTATGCACTCGAGTCCTTCAAAGTCCTCTACCCTGAGCATCAGCGGCTCATAGCTGTCGGCACTTATGCTGATATTTGAATTGTACATGTACACGCAGAAAGCGTACCATCCGCAGATCAGTGCAATTAAGATCACTGCGATAATGATAAGTATGATCTTCTTTTTTGATGTTTTCTTTCCGGATGTTTTTTCTATCATAACTTCTCCGCAAAACTACTTCCCCATCGAATTGTATTTCCTGATCCCATTTCCTGATCGAATTGCTTAAAAAATGCTGACGATACTTGTACTGATCCACCATTACCGGAATCTGTAATTCAGTCTTCGAAAATATGTCTTGTCACATACATCACATCACCTGCGGTCACAATGCCGTAGACATTCTTTGCATAGGAGACAACAGGAGGGATGAAGATGATATCCTTTATCTCATACTCTCCGTATTTAAGGGGGATGTCTGCGCGTGTCAGGTTGGTGATGCTTATGTCACGCACTTTGGTTCCGTACCCGAGGAGCTGTGCCAGGGATGATGATATCCTGCTTGAAAAACACCCCGCATGCTCCAGGTTCAGAGCATCCTTCAGAGTTGTGTCCAATGCTCCCATGAATCTGAGTACAAAGTATCTGTACCTGTTATCGGAAAGCTTTTTATTCATCAATGCATGGACTTTACGGACATTTTCTCCAAAGGTTTCTTTCGGATCGTATCTGTATTCCACCGAAATACCGGTGGCCTGATTCCCCATTGATCTGTTGCCGTCGGTCCGTCCGTCCACGGCAAGTCCGATGTCATTTTTACCCTTTGAATCCCTGATCATATCAGTGATCATGTAAGCAGTCAGTGATACATTATTATTTTTCGCTTCCTCCAGCAAGTGACCCAGGTCATGTTTTTCATACCTTTTTATCGTGACCTTTGTCTCCCGGTTCTTCCAGTATTTTGTGTATGCGGCATCCATATCATCAAATGTAAAGATGCGTTTTACCATGTGCCATCTTCTGTTCCAGTGTGCAGTCAACACTTTGTAGACCATGGGCAGCGCGCTGCCTTGCGGAAGACTCTTTAAGTCAAGAGACCTGAAGGGAACGGATTCGCAACTTTCCCCGTTCAGACATCTCATGAAGGTTTCGATAAAATACAGAAGTGATTTCCCGTCACCTGCAAGATGATGCATCATAAGCACTATACCGTCAGGTGATGCAAAGCCTCTGATGAACTCACCATCCTCAATCCTGAACCTGCGTCTTTCGTTTTCACATATGAGTTCTTCAAGAGAAAGCTCCGTGCGGGTGAAGCTGTTACCATGCCCGGCCGCTATGTGGCCGTCTCCTCCGGTATGCATATCTCCTCCCGGACAGTTTTTTGTTTTTACATCCGATACTGTATTTTTTCTTTCAGAAGATTTATCAGCTCCTGCTTCTGACACATTATCAGCATCAAGCTGTTCATCTGTCATACTATCAGCATCAGACTGTTCATCCGTCATACTATCAGTATCAGACTGTTCATCCGTCATGCTATCAGCATCAGGCTGTTCATCTGCATACGTATAATATGCTTCTCCGTCGGGCTCTATCACTATCTTCGATTGCAGCACCTCATGACATGAGCAGGCTTTATCGAAGGCTGTTTTTAGCAGCTCAAAGGGAACATCCGCAGACAGGTGCAGACACATTGTGATCACTATACTTACATCGAAGAGATCAACTCTCTCGGTTTCAATCCGGTATCTCATACATACTTTCCCATTATTGCAGCCCACTGTCTCATGACGATACCTGTGGGTGTGATCTTTGAATAGAATCTGAAATTTTTTGCAAACCATCCGGGCACTGACATATCCTTACCCTTTGCGCTGTCCTTTAGAGCCCTGGAGACGACCTTCTCAGGCTTTAGCATCCCAATGTAATTTATCTTTCTGCCGTTTACCTCCTTTGGGAGCATCCCGGTATCCACCCAGCCGGGGCATACGCTTGTCACGGTAATACCGCGGGCTTTAAGTTCATTATTCACTGCTCTTGAGAGATTTTTCAGAAATACTTTGCTTGCACTGTACATTGCAAGATATGGGTTAGGCTGGAAGGATGACGCAGATGAGATGTTCAGTATCCTTGCTCCCTTTGTCATATAGGGAAGAACCTCGGACATGATGGCTGCAGGGGCAGTGCAGTTGATATTACAGATCCGGATCACCTGCTCCGGGGACATTTTATCGAAGGCTCCCATGTACCCCATTCCGGCATTATTGATCAGAATCCTGACATCCGGCTTTATTTCCTTAAGCATGTCTGATAAGACTGTACAGCTTACGGAAGAAAGATCCATGATCACAGGAACGATCCTTGAGCTGATGGTCTTAAGTGCCTCCAGCTTTTCCGGATTTCTTCCCACAGCCCAGATCTCATCTATATCATCCATCACAGATATCTTCTCAATGAATTTGCTTCCTATCCCTCCGGCAGCACCGGTAACTATCGCGATCCTTCCCATATCATCCCTCCAGAAGATGACAGAGAGTGGACTTGTCTATCATCTTGAAATCCTTTATGAACAGCTTCTTCAGGGCATAGAGATAAACCGTTCCCCAGTAGAGATCAGCAAGCATCAGAGGATCTCCCTTCAGCAGCTTACCTTCCTTCTGTCCCTTTTTGATGATCCCCGCAAGTGCCTCGTACATCTCACTATTGTACAAGCCGCTATCCTGCTCGAGAAGGAGCTGGGTATAGATCGTTATCTTCACCGCATATTCCTCGTTCTCAAGCTTTTTTATTACCTCCGCTGAGATCCTTTCTATTTTGGCAGCAGCTGACAACGGCAGTTTTGCAAGTGCTTTTATCAGCTTCACCTCGTTCGTATTGTCCGCATTTTTCCTGATCTCTTCAAAGAGTTCTTCCTTGGACTTGAAATAGAGATAGATCGTCCCCTGTCCTATACCTATGTGCTTGGCCAGGTCGCTTATCTTAGTATCACCGAATCCGTTCTTGGCAAAATACAGCGAAGACTCTCTAAGTATCCTGGATCTCATATCATCACGCATCTGTCTGAACTGCTCTTCTGTCTTGGGCATACCGGCCTCCTTTTTGACTGAACGAATATTCATTCATAAAATACCATCGTTCCTGAGTTAATGCAACTGTAAAAGCATCCAAAACTCATAAAATCCCCTGTTTGGATGCTTTTTCCCAAGGTGGTGCCGCTGAAAGGCATCTATTTTGCTGTTTTCCGCTATTTTTGATGCTTCTTCCAAAGTGAATCAGCTGAAAGGGCATCTATTTTGCTGTTTTACGCTATTTTTGATGCTTCTTCATCGCTGTAACTTCTAAAAAAGCATCGAAATTCCGAGATAGAGATAGATTCAATCCGGCAATTCCGAATCTGCGCACTTCTGAATCCGGATACTTTTCATAATTCGTAAATATTTTAATGTTTATCGTTAATTTTTAGTTGACAAACATTTTAATGTGCTATATTATCGTTTTATCGATAAACATTAAATTCTTAACGTTAAGACAAATTGCTACCCGAATTTCTGCACGATTCAAAGCCACAAATCGAGGCCACGATTCAAAGCCACGAATCGAAGTCACGAATCAAAGACACGATTCGAAGCATGATGCCACATCGAAAGCGCCCCTGAAAGAGGCACAGATAAGAGGATTTGATATCAGGTTTATGGTGCCGGGATAAAGTATGTTTTCTGAAAAGGAGAAATGAGAAAATGAACGGATTTATAAATGAACTGGTTGGAGCAATAGCGCAGGTACTAGTATTTTCACTGATTCCCTTTATATGGTGGCTTATTACCGCAAGGAAAAAAGAAAGCTTCTTTTCATGGATCGGTCTTAAGAAGATAGGCCACAAGGGAAAGCCTGTGATCACCATACTGGTATCGGCTGCAGTTTTCCTCGTCTACGGTCTTGCCACAAGATTTTTCACCGGACTTTTTTCAGATGTCATAACCTCTGCAGGAAGCCAGTTTGCAGACATGGGTAATTCATATATTCCGGTTGCCATCATATACGGATTTGTAAGGACCGGTCTTTCGGAAGAGATCGTCTTCCGCGGATTTCTGCTTAAGAGGATTGCAAACAAGTTCGGTTTTGCGGCAGGCAACACCATCCAGGCACTTCTCTTCGGACTTATGCACGGCATTCCCTTCGGACTGATATCCGGCAATATCCTTGTTGCGGTTATTTTCACTCTTCTGCCCGGGTGTGTGGGTTTCTACATGGGATGGGTCAATGAGAAAAAATGCGGCGGATCTGTCATTCCCAGCTGGCTTATGCACGGCTTCACCAATGCAATAGTAACATGCATGTCATTATAATATTGAACTTATAAACAAAGGAAATAATTGGAGGATTTAAAATGAACGAACAAAATGCAAAACTCGAATCAATCAAAAGCCGCTGCAAAACTGCGGAAACCATCGTAAAGGTACTGCGTGGCTTTGTCATCGCAGGAGCGATGATCGCTCTTATCTGCGGATTTATCATCATAGGCTGTGCGGATACAGCCAATCCGGAGCTTGCAAGACAGGTGGAAAGCGGCAACATGACCATTGATTCCACCATCAGCTTCAATGGTATCTTTAAGCTGTTCATCCCCGTAGATGACTTTTTTGCTCCCGATGATTACGCGCATCCCCTTGGAATAACATGTATCGTCGCAGGAATCGTGTGTACTCTTGTCGCAGTCATAATGTCCTTTATCATCAGGATCTTTACTATCCTCAGGGAGGAAAACAATCCCTTCTCCGAAAGATGCATGAAACAGCTGAAGATAAGCTTCATAGTGATCACCGTAACAGTGCTCCTGACCTCATCAATAGGGTACGGCCTCATAGTCGGTATGATTCTTTTCTGCATTTATTCCATCTTCGAATACGGCGCTGTCCTTCAGACCGAGATTGATGAGACGCTTTAAGGAGGTGCGAATATGGGTAAGATAATATTAAGACTTGACCGTGTTATGGCAGATCGCAAGATGAGTTTAAATGAGCTTTCGGAGCGTGTCGGAGTATCCAATGTAAACCTTTCCAAGATAAAGACAGGCAAGATCAGTGCCATCAGGTTTTCCACACTTGAAGCGATATGTGATGTGCTGAACTGCCAGCCTGGGGACATACTTGAGTATGACCCAAATGCCTCTTCGGACTAATGAAGATAATATGTACCACTTGGTATATGCATATGTACCGCTTGGTAGCAGAACTATTGTAAGACGCAGAAACGCCGGATAAGATGTAGTCACAAAGCAACCCCAAGGAGGTAAACATCATGACTACATTAACATTAAAGGGCGCAGACAGCATAAATGCAAAGGCAGCAGAGACAGCTGAATGTAACAAGGAATTCATTGCAGGACTCAACCTTCTCAGAAGAGACGCAGCAATCATTCAAAGAAGAGGTCTTCCGTTCATGATGGCATCAGTCGTTCTCTGGACGGCCATCACGGTGTCAAGGATTTTCATGCATGATATAAACAGAATGAACTTTTTCGTATTTATCGTTTCATCCTTCCTCATGCCGGTGGCAACGATCTTCGGAAAACTGATGAAAGCAGATATGTACAGGAAAAGTGACAATCCTGTCAACAAGCTTGGATTTCTATGCAATATAAACCAATTTCTCTATCTCCCCATAGCCATGTGGGCATTCAGTGCGCATCCGGATTCAATGCTTCTGATATATGCGATAATCTTTGCAGCTCACCTGCTTCCATTCTCGTGGGTGTATGACAGCAAGATTTATTCCTACGGATCCATAATCGAATCCATTGGTGTTATACTTGTTGCGTACGCATTCGGATATCCGGCTGCGACAGGATTCATAGTCATCATGCAGACAATAGTCTGCATCGGACTTATCAAAGATATAAAAAAGGATGACCTGAAGATTGAAAGTATCAATTAATCAAGATCAAAAAGAAAATTCTGTTTTTGCAGAGATTCACTGCAGGGACATAACAGACGAAGTTTCAAGGCTTGAAAGACACATACGAAATTTCGAATCCTTCATCCCCGCAAAGTGCGACGGAGAAAGCGTCAGTATTTCCTACGGCGACATTCTTTATATCGAATCTGTGGACAAAAAGACCTTCGTCTATACAGAGACGAAGGTCTGCACCACCGAGAAAAGACTCTATGAGCTTGAAGAAATGCTTGATCCTGGGGATTTCTTCAGATGCTCAAAATCGATGATCATTCATCTGAATAAGGTCACAAATCTCAAGCCTGAGATCACAAGAAACATCCTTGCAACTCTTTCAAACGGAGAGGTCGTCATTGTTTCCAGACGATATGCCATGCAGCTCAAGGCTCTTCTCGGTATAAAGAATTAACTGTCCTAGTTACCACTTCAGTTTTAGATTGGTCAGGTATTCAATCATGAAAAATGAAACCGTAAAAATCTTAACAATATTTCGAAACGGACTTGCATTTTTATATGCATGGCTTGTGCTTTGTTCCGCAATGGCATTTGCCGTCTTCGGAGCCAGCGAGATATCCGTAAGTTATCTGTTCAAGCTGCTTATACTCTGCTCATGGGCCTCATTATGTTTTTCAATCTGTTTCTTCTCAGATACATTCAAGAAAAAGGGCTTCATATTCTGCCTTACACTTTTCTATATTAGCTTCATACCCTTCGAGATATTGATGTTCTACGCGATGAAACTCTTTGTTACAGGCGGAAGCATTATCATGTGGAGCATCTTTGCTGTCATTGTCGCCTCTCTTTATATCACATGCATTCTCATAGACAGGTTCGTCATGAAAAAGAAAGCTGACGTCTACACGGAAAAACTCAATTCGTATCTGAGACATAATTAACCATATCTCTGATGTTGCAAATATTATCCGTATCTATGATGCCGAAAAAATCAACCGCTTCTCTGATGTTTCAAAAATCGCAATTCTGTTTCTGCTTATGATCAAAAGTGCCTGGGAGGATTCCCCGGCACTTTTATATGTTACAATTTTCTGCTCTTTAGTGTCATTTACGAGCTTTAGAATCATTTACGATATTCAGAGTTGCCTACGATACTAATTATTTTTTTAATATATTGGTCTCGTAGGTCTGCTTATCGATATA
>CAMNAQ010000010.1 GCA_946531495.1 uncultured Lachnospiraceae bacterium
TTTTCTCCGGGAACAAGTCTGCCTCTGTATGACCTTCGG
This sequence comes from uncultured Lachnospiraceae bacterium, assembly GCA_946531495.1. GTDB lineage: Bacteria > Bacillota > Clostridia > Lachnospirales > Lachnospiraceae > AC2028. Next base: position 40 of record CAMNAQ010000010.1, read on the forward strand.
AATGTGACCGGATGCCCGAGAAATGTTAACCGCAAATATATTTGGTTGACATTATCCTGTTCAGATGTTAACATTCCATTCGATTTGGTTAACATTTAGAAAAGGAAGTATTTTGATATGCGTAATTCAAAGCTCACTGACATGATACTGATCGGATTATTTGCGGCACTCACAGCGGTCTGTGCCCAGATACAGATCCCGGCAGCAGTTCCCTTCACCCTCCAGACCTTTGCAATATTCCTTGCCATAGGCCTGCTCGGAGGAAAAAGAGGCACCGTATCCGTAGTGATATACATATTGCTGGGAATGATCGGCCTTCCTGTATTTGCAGGATTTAAAGGCGGCATTGCAGCCATCATCGGAACAACCGGAGGCTACATCATAGGATTTATTTTTTCCGCCCTCGTAATGTGGGCAATGGAAAAACCGGTCTCTCTTCTATCAGGAAAAGAAACCGGCTCTGAAGGTAAAAAGAATATATTCAAAAAGATGATCGGTCCCGCCATATCCATGTTCCTCGGACTGATAGTCTGCTACATTTTCGGAACTGCATGGTTCGTAACCGTATACACAAACACGAAGGAACCGATCGGGATCATGACCGCTCTCGGATGGTGCGTGTTCCCGTTCATAATCCCGGATCTTATCAAGATTGCTCTCGCACTTGTGCTCACGATCAGGCTAAGGCCCTTCGTTCCCTCGAGGTAACAACCTTTTTGCTTCAGACAAACGACAGGCCGCCCGTCAAAATATGATCTTCACCGTTGTGCCTTCTCCTTCAGATGAAGTCATACATATATCATGTCCCAGTCTGGTGCATAGCTTTTTGCACAGATAAAGTCCGATTCCCGTAGAGGCTTTGCCGGCCCGTCCATTGGTTCCTGTGAAGCCTTTTTCAAATGCTCTCGAAATTTCTGACGATTTCATACCAATGCCATTATCACGGATATTCATGACACTTCTGTCATTTTCCTTCGTGACAAAAAATGAAAGCATAAGCCTCCTGTCTTCGCAGGTAAAAATAATGCCCGCCGCAACACTCATAATATCGTATTCCCACTTGAAGCCCTTGTGGATTGCCACCTTGTTCTCCGAAAAAAGATCACATTACAAAAAACCTCGGAACCTTACATTTTCGTAAGATTCCGAGACCAAGTTCGGGATAGTATCAGCAGATGCTCACCATATAAGGTATTATGCAGCTTCTTATCAGATATGCGAAAGCACAAATTCTATTGACGCATTTCTTGCATTTGTTCCGTCCTTTTCATTAAATCCGTGCTGGGCATCCTTTATCTCAATAAGCTTCGCATCCGGAAAATTCTTCACGGCAGTCCTTGAATAATCAATGGGCACCACGGGATCGGCATCGCCGTGGATGATAATGACCGGCTTTCCGAAATTTTTCTGAAGCTTTTCCACATCTATTGAAACTGCATCGGTATCGTAATTCGGAGACAGCTCGATACCAAAGACATTGGTCTCGCCCTTTTCAAGTCTCTTTTTGGAATCATCCGGGATAACAAACGCAGGATACCACAGGATAAGCCCGTTTATCTCATTCCTTCTCCTTACACCGATGATCGTGGACACAAAGCCTCCCTGGCTTTCACCCTGAAGAAAGAGCCTGTCACAGTCGACAAAGGGCATGGTCTTAACCTTGTCTATTACCGATTCAAGGTCATCTGCTTCCGTAAGGACAGTCATTTCGTTCATCTTTCCGTCACTGACGGAATTCATCCCGCCTCCGCAGAAATCAAAAAACACGATCGCTATGCCGGTCTCCGGATACCACTGCGCATGATGAAGAAACATCTCATAGCATGCTCCGAATCCGTGCGAAAAGATCACGGTCGGAAACTTCACGCCTTCGGCATCCGGTATGAACACTACGCCTCTGATAGTCTGTCCTCTTGAATTTTTCAGATCAAAATATTCTTTTTTCACCGTATATTCCGCTTCCATCTGTTATTCTCCACTTACCCGGAAAATGCCAAGGCCCTGTATCCACCGGGCCTTAACATACCGGGCCATTTATTCAACAACTGTATTTTAACATAAAAAAATGACGTGCGGGGCACACCCGCACGTCTGACGATCCGCTTTGATCATTCACCGGATTCAAGCTCACCGGCATTGTATCTTCTTACGATACTCTGGATCCTCTCATTGGGATTAAGGAGATCCGAAATGGATGAATCGTGATTAAGAGTATCTATGATATATGCGATATACTTGCTCAGATCACAGCTTATATACCATTCTTTTTCAAGAAGCTCGGGGGTCTGATAGATCAGATTGGTCGTAAGGACTCTTGAGATAAGTCCCTTCTCATACGCTTCGTCAAATCTTGAGAGTCCGCCGGTGAACAGACCGAAGGTCGCAAATACGAAGATATTGCCCGCATTTCTCTTCTTGAGTTCGGATGCAACTTCAAGAACGGAATCACCGGATGAGATCATATCGTCAATGATGATCATGTCCTTGCCCGCAACATCGCTTCCCAGAAATTCATGGGATATAATGGGATTTCTTCCGTTTACGATCCTTCTGTAGTCACGTCTCTTGTAGAACATACCCATATCAAGGCCGAGAACGTTTGCAATATAGATGGCTCTTCTCATTCCGCCTTCATCGGGGGAGATGACCATCATATGATCCGCATCGATCTTGAGGCCCTGAACATTCTTAAGAAGGCCCTTGATAAACTGATAAGGAGTCTGTACGGTTTCAAATCCGCTCAGAGGGATGGCATTCTGTACTCTGGGCTCATGTGCATCAAAGGTAATGATATTATCAACACCCATATGCACGAGCTCCTGAAGAGCTATGGCACAGTCCAAAGACTCTCTTGAGGTACGTCTGTCCTGACGGCTCTCGTAAAGGAAAGGCATGATCACGGTGATCCTTCTGGCCTTACCGCCGACAGCAGCGATGATCCTCTTAAGATCCTGATAATGATCGTCGGGAGACATGTGATTTACATGTCCGCAAAGAGAATATGTTTCCGAATAATTGAGTACATCAACCAGAATGTAGAGGTCGGCTCCTCTTACCGATTCAAGGATCTCTCCCTTGCCTTCACCGGATCCGAATCTCGGAACTCTCGCTTTGAGAAGATATGAATCTCTCTGATATCCGGAAAAAGCGAGTGAACCTTTGTGTTCGCTCTCTCTTTCGGAACGCCATTTGACAAGATATGAATCGACCTTGCTTGCAAGGTTTCTGCATCCGTCAAGTGTAATGATCCCCAGAGATCCTACTGGAATACTTTCAAGGTTTCTTTTTTCTTCGCGCTTGGGCATTGTAAATCTCCATTCATAAAACGGCTCTCAGATCCGGGCCGCATAATTTTAAAATATCATATGAGCCCGTCAGCCTTGAAAAGATCCTGTCGGAATAACGGTCTCTTAAAAGAGAAAGCTCGAGATTCGTTGATATTATAACGGATCTCCTGGAGTTATATCTCTCATTTATTATCGTAAAAAGCTCTGTTCCCACAAAAGAATTGGTCATCTCAGTCCCGAGATCATCTATTATGAGAAGATCGCATTCATATATGCGTTCCTTTACCGCTTCGGCTTCCGGAACCTTGTCCGCGGAAAACTGCGCTTCGGCAAGTGTATCGAACAGAGCCTTGGCGCTCATATATACGACGCTGTGGTATGTGGCAAGAAGCTCCGAGGCGATGCATGAACTCAGGAAGCTTTTGCCGGTACCTACTGTACCACAAAACATGATATTTCGGTAGTCGGTATCAAAGGAGTTTATAAATCCTTTACAAAAATCTACTGCCTTGAGGAAATGCTCCCTGGTCTCACCGTCGAAGATATCGGTCCTCATCACCGAAAAATTGTTTTTTTCCAGCATCTGAGCCATTCCGGACTCTTTGAGGAGTATTTCGGATTCTCTCTTTCTGAAACACCTGCACTTTTCGGCAGGACCGTCTTCTTTTTCTATATATCCGGTATCATGACAGTACGGGCAGGTATAGATCCTGTTGAGATACGAGGGGGCAACGCCTGCTGCCGCAGCCTCCTTATCCCTTTTGTCATGTAAGGCCGCGATCTCTTCATCAACCTTTTTTTCCGCGCCCGGACCTTCGTCCGATTTAAGCGCGATAAAAGCCTTCTTAAGGAGAAGATCAGCAATCCTGTCATCATATTCCTTAAGTTCCGGATGTGCATTATATATACCCGTGAGCCTCTCCTCATAGAGTCTGTCATTCTCACGTCTTATCTGAAGATATTCTTCCTGGATCCTGTCATAGGATGCATTCTGAAGTGCCATCTGAAAACTCCGTTTTTCCCGGCTGTCAGTTCCTGACAAGCCTCTTCTCCAGTTCCTTAAAATCTATATCAGCCCTCTGGGAGAACTTATTGAATCTATTGGTGGAATTCTCTCCCGCAGGTGCAGCTCCCGCCCCGGCAGGCTTTGCCTTTTCCTTCAGACTGTGCTGCATGTCCAGAGCCTCTATATCCTTAAGACTTGTTACTCCGTTTTCCTTCCAGCTCTTCAGGACCTTATCCGCATACGGGAACCGGTTTTTCTCGGTGGCCATAACGGTTCTTCCGCACGCTTCCAGTATTATGTCATCCGAAAAGCCGTATTCATCCGTCCATCTCGATATATATGAGACTTCCCTGTCGGTGGGCGTATTACCCGTCTTTCCGAGCTGTCTCATTATCTCATATACCTTGCTGTCATACCTTCCCGGCAAACTGTCAGCTTCTTCCGGAGTAGTTACCCCCTTCTCCTTCCATGAGATGGCAACCTTCTCTATGTATCTGAAATCGGATTTGTCTCTTGATGCACAGTACTGGAGGAGGTGATCAAAAAGCTCATCATTAAACCCAAGTTCTTCACATATATAGATTATGGTGCTCACATCGGACTGAGAAAGAGGCTTCTTCCGGTATTCTTCGGCAAGGTAGAAGATATCTATGCCGCTGCCCAAAGCATCATGGGATGTCTTAAAGTCCCGGATCTGCTGTGAGGAATAGGAATGCTTCGCAGGGACTGCGTTTTTCTTTTCCTGTACTGCATTTTCCTCAAATACGGTCTGCCTGCCAAGGGATGAAACAATAGTCTGGGGAGTTACCAGAGCCTGCGGCTGATGTGTTTCCTCCACGGAAGGTCCGATACTTTCATACTGGCACAGATTCTTGAGATGCACCGCAGTAAGATTGCCGCCCTCATCCGTATCGAGTTCAAGAATCCCCTTGCTTTTCCAGTATTTAAAAGCTCTGATGACATCCTTCTCGGTGTAATTGAAGCGGTCAGCAATATCCGTGACCGAGGTCTCGAGATTTGCGCTCATCATACGCACAAGATACAGATATACCTTGAGCTGCGCATCATTTGCATCCGTCATATATTCGTCGATGAACCTGTTGGAAAGGATCGTCGCATTTATATAACTGTCCTGATAGATCGTAAAATGTGACAAAATACGTCCCCCAATCATCGCGTTTTCTTTCAGCTTATTACGGGCGGCCAACCCCCGATGGCACAACCTGCATACGCTGACGCGACATCATCTTTTATATCACATAGGGACAGTTATTTTAAATGGACAAAATGACGATTTATGTATCGCCACCGCACTCCCCAAAAAACGTTCTAAAAATGTGGATTAGGTGGATTAAGTGGATAACACCTGCAATGTGCGCATGAATACTGGGAAAAAATATCCACGCAGAAATTAAATAATCCACGGTATTTTCAATTTACTTAAATCGAAAAACCGTGGATAAGGTGGAAAGATCATTGGCCGATGAGCGAATCGCCTATTTTATACACATCACCGGCTCCCATAGTTATCAACACATCTCCCTCTTGGCAATTTTTCAGAAGGAACTTTTCAATTTCCTCAAAAGAGGGGAAATAATAGCTGTCCGTTCCTCTCTTTTTGATCGCATCCGCCAAAAGATGTGAGCTCATTCCGAGAGTATCGGTCTCCCTCGCAGCATAGATATCTGCAAGCACCACCTTGTCGGCCATGCTGAGAGCATCAGCAAAATCATCAAAGAACGCCTTGGTCCTTGTATATGTATGAGGCTGGAAAACAACCCAGAGAGTCTTTCTCTCCATTGCAAGAGCGGCCTTCATCGTTGCTCTTATCTCTGTGGGGTGATGGGCATAATCATCGATCAGCGTGATCCCACCGGCGATCATACCCTTCTTCTGAAATCTCCTGTCCGTACCCTCAAATCCCGCAAGTGCACCTGCTGTGACACTCCTGTCTATCCCCGCAGCATCGGCAAATGCGATCGCGGCAAGGGCATTAAGGATATTATGCTCACCGGGAACATGAAGTCTTACCTCAAGCTCCTTCCGTCCCCTTATGACCACATCAAAGGAGGGATTTCCCAGGCTGTCAAAGGTGATATTTTCCGCTGTATAATCAGGAGCCGCTCCGTCCCCGCTCTTTTTTCCGAAGGTGAGAACATTGCACTTGAGAGAGTCTGTAAAAAATGAAAGATTTTCAATATGGGAATTTATGATCAGAGTTCCATCCGCAGGGATCAGATCGGCGAATTTCCTAAAGGAACTCCTGATGTCGTCAAGATCCTTGAAAAAGTCGAGATGATCCTCCTCTACATTAAGGATCAGCGCTATGTCCGGGAACAGAGACAGGAAGCTGTTCGTATATTCACATGCTTCCGTAACAAAATAATCTCTTCCGCCGACCCTGATGTTGCCGCCGATCGAAGGAAGCATGCCACCAACCGAGATCGTAGGATCGGCATCCTCAGCAAGCAGGATCTCGCTTATCATGGAGGTGGTAGTAGTCTTTCCGTGTGTTCCGCTTATAGCTATGGAGGTACCGTAATTACGCATCAGCTGTCCGAGAAGCTCTGCCCTTGATATATGAGGGATATTCAGGCGTTCGGTCTCCATATATTCCGGATTATCGGGGTGAATGGCTGCTGTAAGGACCACCACATCAATATCCGCGGTTATATTTTCCTTTTTCTGACCATAGAAGACCTTAATGCCTTCCTTCTCAAGATTTTCCGTAACCTCGGATCTGTCCCTGTCGGATCCGGATACGTCAAAGCCTGCACGCTTAAGTATCACGGCAAGTCCGCTCATGCTTATCCCGCCGATACCTACAAAATAAACTTTAACCGGCTTTGAAAAATCTAATGTGTACATTGCATATCTCCTAAAATCGTCCCGCCCGGTATTTCCGGTACGTTTTTTACGAACATTAAATTAGTAGACTGTATTTATAAAATATTTAGTAGACATAATATGGAAGATAGGATATCATCACCATTGTGTCTATCTGAGACATTATAGCACAATTAACCAGTCAGTTCGAAACCTTCCTGACTGCAGAACGGAAAATGCTTTTTTCCGTTCCCACAAAAACAAAACTAGAGGAAAAGAAAAATGAAAAAAAACGTATTATTTCTCACTCAGGGTGCAGTGATCGCTGCTCTCTACACCGTGCTGACCGTCATAGCCGGTTCGCTCAACCTCGCAAACGGGGTCATTCAGGTCAGATTCTCCGAAGCACTTACAATTTTGCCGGCATTTACTCCGGCAGCGATCCCGGGACTGTGGATCGGATGCATAGTCAGCAATATCCTGACCGGCTGCCATCCGCTCGACGTCATCTTCGGCTCGCTCGCAACGCTTATAGGAGCTCTGCTCACCTATCTTCTCACACATAAAAGAGAAAACGGAAAATGGAATTACATTCCGGGTAAAAAGAGCATGTTTATTGCACCGATCCCTCCCATCCTCTCCAATGCGCTCATAGTTCCCTTCATCCTTTCGTATGTATATCAGTTTGAAGGCTCACTCTGGTTTTTCATGATAACAGTCGGTGCGGGCGAGATCATAAGCTGCTTCGTCCTCGGTCTCGCACTTTTCAATGCACTGCTCCCCGCAAAGGATCAGATATTTAAAACCCATTCCGATGAAAAAAAGGGAAGCTGATATCTAGGCAGGGGCTGATGCAGGACCAATAAGCCGGTCATATGACATACAGGTAAATGACATACAGATAAAGGCAGATCCTTTTCGGATCTGCCTATATTTATGCGGCTGTTTTCTGAGCCCATACTTCGGAGCCTGAATAAGCATATGTTATGAACTGGTTTCCGTTATTTTCAAAATACACGGACATCTGCTCAATATCCCTTTTGCCAAGATCCCCTGTCAGGGGATCCATTATCACCAGCTCCTTGTCGTTATGACCGGTGATCAGTATGGCTCCGCCTCCCTGAAGCATTGCCATTACCGGAATATCATTATCAAGGTAAAAATATAGCTGATCGATACTGCATCCTGTAAGATCGAGCACCGTTACATTATCCATATTTTCCGCCAGGATATCCCTCACCGGAGCGCCCGAGCTAAGAAGCACCTCGGAATTCCTGATGATACCCTCATATCCCATCATCACATCCATACATACGCTGAGAGCATTTTCTCCCTCATCGATACCGGTCCCCTTGATCTCAAGTATCTGACTTACATTTTTCCTTGATGCGTATTTCCAGATAACATTCCCGTTATCCTCAACAGCGGTTCCGCCGATGGTAAATGCTGCTTCGACCGCAGCGGCTTCAGTCATATAGATTCCGCAGACACCCTCTGCGTCAAATACATAATAACGCCTTACGGATGCGGGCTTTTCCGGCTCCAAAACATTTACCTCCTCCGTTATGATCTCGCTTGGCGTAGTTACCTTTAAGGACTGCACCTTTATCGCGGATCTTGTCTGGATCTGGACATATCTTTCGTAGCGCTCTATAACGGCAACGGAGATAAAGTTTCTTCCCGTTTCATCTTCTCTGCTCGCGGTAATGGTATCATCGGATGCCACCTGATAAGCTCCGGAATCTACGGACAGCCTCGAAAGAAGTATCTGTCCGTCTCCGATCGTCACATCGGATACGAAATATCCCTCTTTTTCATAATATTTTATCAGCTTGCCGCTTCCGTCACATATACATATCCTGTACATGGGAAGAAGAAGATTTCCGCTGGTCTCAACCCGTACATCGCTCAGTCTTACCATTCCGTATATCATATCCTCACCGATAAAGCCGAGGAATCTTAAATATTCACCGCTTCCTGCGGAAATGCCCACAGAGTTTTCCGTTTCAAGGTCAGTAACCTTAAGCTCGCGTATCGTCTCGTTCATATCCGCCATCGTAACGATGAATCTCTGATCATCACTTGTCTGAAGCGCATCTCCCGACCAGAACATATCGGTCTTCGATACGGTCATATCTCCCAGATCGATCATGTAGACAGTGTTTTCCATTGTCATGTAGATATGATCTGCAGCATTCATATACAGCAGTCTGCTCATCTCCTCCATAAGGATGTCAGCAGATTTTTCGTAGGGGATATACAAAAGCTCCTGAATCTCATTGAACCTGTCGTCGTAATTATATATGGCGATACCCACATCGCCCTCGTGCTTTCCCCTGTTCATATATCCGTAAACGGCAAATACCATATTGCCGTCATCGGAAACCCTCAGAATGCGGATATCATGCTTTCCGCATATATTCCTTACGTCAAATGCGCCATAATCATAAAAGCTGTATGCACAGGCAAGCTTTCCTGCAGCCTCGTTATATACAAAAAGCCTTCCTCCCGATACAAACGCGATGCATCCGCCGTCAGCGCTCTCCATGATGCACGGATTTTCATCTGCAATACCGAGGACTATCTTGTCATTTACGCACATGTTCAGGGGATTGGTGATCTGCTCCATCGTCCTGTCGTATGACATTATATAGACCGACTTGTCGGTATATCTTACCGTTATGGACTCGTGAGCCATATATGCGGTCATATCGCTTCCATAGCCGTTTCGGAGCATATAGTCTATACAGATGGTCGCGTTGGTCCCGTTATCTTCCTTGAGACTGATCAGGGGTTCTCCGTACGGGGACACCTCCAGATCACCGTATGTTATCTGTGAAAAGGATGAATGGATATCCACATGGGCAAATGTCGAATTGTCATTAAGCGAAGAATTAGTCTCAAGATGCTTTTTGATCTTCTCAGCTTCGCGCTTGTCAAAAAGACAGTCATGGAAAAATCTGGCATAAGCTATTTTATCGTATGCAAGTCCGTAATTCCCGCAAATGACACGTGTATAATAATACAGCTGTCTTCCGTCTTCCATTCCAAGCTTAAGCGACAGCTGATACTCTGCTCCGGGTATCATCAGATCCTTGAACACGATCACGCCTTCGGGATTTCCGAGCATATTAAGGTTAAGGGGAGTCTCACCGTCTTCGATAAGTCTTCCGTCCTCGATATTTCTGAGTTCATAGGATGCATTCGAAACCTTCTGTCCGAAGGTATTTATCACAAAAGGAAGTTCCCTGTCATCGTTAAGATACGTTAGACAGTTTCTTTCATATGACATATCCCTGCTCCCGGAGTATCCGCGAAGGATATTATATGTAATATCCCCTATGGACATATAAATGACCGGCTGTGAGGCCGGGTCCATATCAACTGTATTATTGATCTGCTTACGGGACATCAGTTTACCGAATATCAGTAAAAAGATAAAAAACAGGGCCGTATAGACCAGTATTTTCAACAGGATTTTTTTCATGACAAGAAGCATTATAGAACAAAAGGATCCCGCGGTCTACAAAGGCAGATCGCGGGATCGGTTATTTACATTTCTTAATGATCTTATCCGTCATTTCAGGGCATCGATTCTGGTAATAGCCCTCTGAAGAGCTGTTTCCGCACGTGAGCGCTCGAGATCATCAATGTCAGTCTTGCTCTCAAGTCTCTTTTTGGCCCTTTCCATGGCAGCCTTTGCACGTTCCTCGTCTATCTCATCCTTCCACTCGACCGTTTCCGCAAGGATATTGAAGGAGTCCGGAAGTATCTCGGCAAATCCCGAATGAAGAGCAGCGGTTTTTATCTCGCCGTTTTCATGAATGTTCAGGACACCTGGCTTTACGATGACCGTAAGCGGAATGTGTCCGGGATAGCAGCCGATCTGCCCCTCAGTGGTATTCATTTCAACCATATCAGCCTCTCCCTCATAGAAAACTCTCTCGGGAGTGACGATCCTGACTTTGAACTTATCCATGTAGTCTTAATCCTTATTTTGCATTATATGCTTCTACGACATCATCGATGGAACCCTTGTTAAGGAAGAAGCTCTCGGGGATATCGTCATGCTTTCCTTCAAGGATCTCACTGAATCCGCGGATGGTCTCTTCGATTGGAACATACTTTCCTTCGAGTCCGGTAAACTGTCCGGCTACGAAGAAAGGCTGGGACAGGAATCTCTGGATCTTACGTGCTCTGGATACGACGACCTTCTCCTCCTCGGAAAGCTCATCCATACCGAGGATGGCGATGATATCCTGAAGCTCCTTATATCTCTGAAGGATCTCCTGAACACCGCGGGCGGTCTTATAATGATCATTACCGACGATCCTGGGATCGAGTATACGTGAAGTGGACTCAAGAGGATCAACCGCAGGATAGATACCAAGCTCAACAATGCTTCTTGAAAGAACCGTTGTAGCATCAAGGTGAGCGAAGGTGGTAGCGGGAGCAGGGTCGGTAAGGTCATCCGCAGGGACATAAACAGCCTGTACGGAGGTGATGGAACCGTTCTTGGTAGATGTGATCCTCTCCTGAAGTGCACCCATCTCTGTCTGGAGGGTGGGCTGGTAACCTACGGCCGAAGGCACACGTCCGAGAAGTGCGGAAACCTCGGAACCGGCCTGTGTAAAACGGAATATGTTATCGATGAAGAGAAGGACATCCTTTCCGCCCTTGTCTCTGAAATACTCAGCCATGGTAAGACCCGTAAGTCCTACTCTCATTCTTGCCCCGGGGGGCTCATTCATCTGACCGAAGACCATGGTCGTCTTATCGATAACTCCGGATTCGGTCATTTCATGATAAAGATCGTTACCTTCACGGGTTCTCTCTCCGACACCGGTAAATACGGAATATCCGCCGTGCTCGGTTGCTATGTTTCTGATAAGTTCCTGGATAAGGACTGTCTTTCCTACACCGGCGCCTCCGAAGAGTCCGATCTTACCGCCTTTCTGATAAGGGCAGAGGAGATCGACAACCTTGATACCCGTTTCAAGGAGCTCACTTTCGGTTGACTGCTCCTCAAAGGTAGGAGCCGCTCTGTGTATGGGCTCATAGCTTACTCCCTCGGGAGCCGGCTTATTGTCGATGGGCTCACCAAGAACGTTGAATATTCTTCCGAGAGTATTTTCTCCGACGGGAACCGAGATGGGAGCACCTGTTGCCACAGCCTCCATTCCTCTGACAAGACCGTCGGTAGATCCCATTGCAATACATCTGACGGTATCATCGCCAAGGTGCTGGGCAACCTCGACAACGAGCTTGCCGCCGTCTGCAAGAGGAACCCTAATCGCCTCGTTGATCTCGGGAAGATGTCCTTCGTCAAATCTTACATCAAGGACAGCTCCGATGATCTGGGTTATCTTTCCTTTATTCTCTGCCATTTTTAATCCTCTCCAAAGCTTAATATCAAAGCCTAAGATCTCTTTTTGATTATTTAGTCATTAAGTGCCTGCGAGCCTGCGATTATCTCGGTAAGCTCCTGGGTGATGGAGCCCTGACGCGCTCTGTTATATTTGAGGGTCAGGTCATTTATCATATCCTCGGCATTGCTCGTGGCGTTATCCATCGCCTGCATTCTCGCACCGTTCTCGCTGGCAAGTGCTTCGATGAGCGCACCGTGTATCTGGCCGGATATATACTTGGGTATGATCCAGTCAAGTGCCTCCTCATCACCGGGCTCAAAATTCATCATTGCATCGATCTTGTCCGGCTCTCCGTCCGAATCCTCATCGACGGAACTGATGGGAAGGAGCTTGGTAAGTGTCGGAACATGGGTCACGGTGTTCTTGAAGAAGGTGTATGCCATGTAAATCTCACCGATCTCACCTTCCTCATATGACTTAAGAAGAATATTCGTAAGTCCCATGGCATCCGTATATGTCGGAGCCTCGATTATATCGGGAAGATTTCTGACGATGTTGTAACCATGTCTGTGGAATGCCTCGTAGCCCTTATTGCCTATGGTGTAAATATCGAGATCATCCTTGGAAAAACGCGGATCGGACGTAATCAGCTTGACCACATTGGAGTTGTAGCCTCCGGCCAGTCCTCTGTTGGAGGTAATGACCACTATGGCTTTTCTCCCGGAGTTGTTACCCTTTAGATATCTGTGATCCGATTCTCCGACCCTTGCAAGGATACTGCACACGGTCCTGTACATGGTATCGAAATAGTTATGCGATTTTTCTGCATTGCTCCTGGCACGCTGAAGCTTGACCGTTGACACCAGCTTCATCGCTTTCGTGATCTGCTGTGTGCCCTGTATACTGGTCCTGCGCCTCTTAATGTCACGCATTGAAGCCATAATGCTTACTCCTTAAATCCCGCATGGCAGAAGGCCCGGGTAAGGGTCTTTTTGCCATGCGGATGGATAGTTTAAATGGGATCAGCCCTTTAAAAATGCTTCCTTAAACTGATCGATTGCCTTCTTAAGAGTCTCTTCGTTTTCTTCGCTGAGTACTTTATCCTGTCTGATACCGGAAAGGATCTCGGGATACTTGGAAGAAAGGAATTCTATGAATTCTTTTTCGAACCTTGTAACATCCGCTACGGGTACATCCAGCAGATACTTTCTGGTGACAACATAGATCATGACGACCTGGTTCTCTACAGGCATGGGCGAATACTGAGGCTGCTTGAGTACTTCCTTAATCCTTTCGCCCTGTGCAAGCTTTTCTCTGGTATCATCATCAAGCTCGGAACCGAACTGTGCGAAGGAAGCAAGCTCTCTGTACTGCGCAAGCTCTGTTCTTATCGGTGCTGCGATCTTCTTCATTGCCTTGATCTGTGCGGCACCGCCGACTCTCGAGACGGAAAGTCCCGCATTGATCGCAGGTCTGAAACCGGAATTGAACATCTCGGTCTCAAGATAGATCTGTCCGTCCGTGATGGATATTACGTTGGTAGGTATGTATGCCGAAACGTCTCCGGCCTGGGTCTCGATGATGGGAAGTGCGGTAAGTGATCCTCCGCCGTACTCCTCGCTCATACGGGCTGCTCTCTCAAGAAGTCTTGAGTGCAGATAGAATACGTCTCCGGGATAAGCTTCTCTCCCGGGTGGTCTGTGAAGGAGCAGGGAGAGTGTTCTGTATGCAGCGGCATGCTTACTTAAGTCATCATAAACGACAAGTACATCACCACCGTTCTCCATCCACTCTTCGCCGATCGCACAGCCCGAATAAGGTGCTATGTACTGAAGGGGTGCAAGGTCACTGGCGGTGGAAACAACAACCGTCGTATATGACATTGCTCCGTATTCTTCAAGAGTCTTAACTATATTGGCAACGGTCGATGCCTTCTGGCCGATCGCAACATAAATACAGTTAACACCCTGGCCTTTCTGATTGATGATCGTATCGATGGCGATAGCGGTCTTTCCGGTCTGACGGTCTCCTATGATAAGCTCACGCTGTCCGCGGCCGATGGGAACCATCGAGTCTATAGCCTTGATACCGGTCTGAAGCGGAGTATCTACGCTCTTACGTGTGATAACACCGCTCGCGACTCTCTCAATACGGCGATATTTTGTAGTCTGAATGGGGCCCTTTCCGTCAATGGGCTGACCGAGTGAATTAACTACTCTTCCGAGAAGTGCATCACCTACGGGAACCTCAACGACTCTTCCGGTCGTCTTGACGGTATCACCCTCACTTATATTTCTGGAAGATCCGAGCAGAACGGCACCTACATTGTCCTCTTCAAGGTTAAGGACCATTCCGTAGACCTCTCCGGGGAACTCGAGCAGCTCGCCCTGCATGGCCTTTTCAAGACCATGTACTCTGGCAATACCGTCGGCAACCTGGATAACAGTGCCTACATCCGCAACTTCAAGAGTCGTGGCATAACGCTTTATCTGCTCTTTGATAACGGAACTGATTTCTTCGGGTTTCAAATTCATGCCTTCGTATTTCCTCTCTTACGGTCGGTTCATCCCAACTGTATGTCTAAAAGCCTGGAAGTCAGATCATCGAGTCTGGTCTTGACGGATGCATCCGCCACTCTGTCTCCGATCCTGATGACTATGCCTCCGATGATCGACGGATCCACGGTGTAATGTGTCTCCAGCGTCGCATAGGAAGTAGTCTCCATGATCTTTGACTCCACCGCCATCCTCGCACTCTTATCAAGATCCATGGGAGAAGTGATATAGACCACACCTATCCCTCGATCTGCTTTTATACGGTCGGTAAAAAAATCAAATATGGAGTCAAGTTCTTTAAATCTTTCTTTTTCAACGACAGTGAGCAGGAAGCCGGTGAGCTCATCCATTACCCTTCCGCGGAACGTTTTTTCAACTATCCCTTTCTTTTCCTCTTTGGAAATGGAAGGATGGAGCATGAGCCTCTTAAAATCAGGGTTGTCGTCAAGAATCTTTCTTACGGCAACCACTTCCTCCATCATGTCATTCGATTTACCGGAGCTTACGGCAGTCTCATAAAGAGCCTCTCCGTATACACCGGAAACTAACTTTGCCATGTGCTCTCACCTATTTCCTTCAGCGCTTCGTCTACAAGCTGATCCTGCACTTTCGTATCTATAGATGCCGAAACAACCTTGCCTGCTATCATGGATGCAAGCACGACCATTTCCTTCTTAACATCATCAGCCACCTTCTGCTTCTCGAGTTCAGCCTCTCTTGATGCATGCTCAACGATCCTGTCGGCCTCTTCATGAGCACGCTTAACGATCTGCTTCTCATTTTCGATGCCTCGTTTATGAGCGTCAGCAAGTATAGCCTCTGCTTCCGAATCCGCCTTCTTCATACGGGTTTCGTATTCTTCCTTAAGTTCTGCAGCCTTCTTCTCGTCTGCGGCAGCGGATGCAAGTTCATCCTCGATGTGTTTTTTCCTGGCTTCAAGATACTTTCTTGCAGGATTCCAGAGAAAATAACTCATGAACAGAAAGAGAACGAATATGGCGATGATCATTAGACAGGAATCGGCGATGAGCTGGAAATCCAGTCCGAAAAGCCTGGGCTGCATTCCTTCTGTCAGTAATAGCATTTTCCTGCCTCCTTTCTCAAATAATTACCGGTCTTCGTGTTCTGTTCACAGATCATACAAAAGGCTTAACGAACATAAGGAGCATTGCAACAAGGAGACCGTAAAGACCGGTGGTCTCTGCAACTGCCTGTCCGAGAAGCATGGTGGACATGATATCGCCCTTTGCTCCGGGATTACGTCCTACTGCTGCGGCACCGTGACCTGCGGCAATACCCTGGCCTACACCGGGTCCGATACCTGCAATAACTGCAAGTCCTGCACCTATTGCGGAACATCCGAAGATAAAGTTCTCATTGAATTCCATATTGTTTTCCTCCGTTAAAACCATTTCTATGTTCAAGGCCGTGCGGCCCCAAGAACCATTTTCAGCGGGATCTGTCTCTAAAGCTCCATCTTTTTTCTGCCGGAGTCATCTCCCAAACTTCATCTGTTTTTCGCGGGAGTCAGCTCCCAAGCTTCATCAGTTTTCTCCGCGTGCGCTGGAAATATATGTCATCGTCAGCATACAGAAAACGTATGTCTGTATCGCACCGGAAAAGAGATCGAAATATACATGAAGAGCAGCGGGCCATCCTGTTGCGATCCATCCGAGCAATCCATAGATCAGAGCCATCATTACGGTTCCGGAAAGGACATTTGCAAAAAGACGGAGCGACAGCGATATGGGAACTGCTATATCCGAGATTATATTGATGGGAAGCCAGATGGGAAGCCATGGAGGAAGGGGTGAACACTTATCCTTCCAAAGCTGTGCGGGCTTGTTGAACCTGACCTCGCTGTAGTGGATTATGGTAAATGTGATAAGGGCAAGGGGAAGCGTAACACCGTAATCGGCCGTTGGCGGTCTGAGTCCCAAAAGCCCCGAGATATTTGATAAAAGGATGAAGCAGAAAAGAGTAGCTATGTAATTGAAAAAGATCGGAGCGCTCTTTCCCATGCCTCCCTTTACGGTATTCATGAGAAATTCCACAAGCAGCTCAACTCCGTTCATGAATCCGCTCTGTGGTGCAAACTGCTCACCATCAAGTGCCTTCTTGAATCCGCGTCCGGCTATCACTGAAAAGATCATGAGAATGAGCATAACGATAAGAATGCTCACATGAGTATTGGTGATATAGACCTTGTGGCCGAAAAAAGAATACTCGACCAGTCCATGGACCATGAAATCGATATTATCTGCGGAAAGCAGTAATCCGTATCCCAATTCCTATACCTCCGTTATCTGGTTCCTTCCCGCTCGTTACCTGGAACGAGTTCGGGATGAAGTGCATCATATTCCTCCTGGCTGATGGACTCCGGGTCCTTTTCGCCAAAGAACGAATTGTACGCTTTATGTGTCAAAGGCTGCAGATATGCAGATATCTTCAGACTCATATATGCGACAAAAAAAGCTATTGGGCTTAATCTTTCCGCAATACAGAAGATTGCTATCAAAACTCCAAGTATCACATATCTTTTCAGGTATCCGAAATATATCTTTCGTCTTGCTTCCTTTTCCGGAAGATCAAGTGCCTTGTCAAGAACATTATACATATCCAGCGCTGAAACACATGCCGTTACGATCCCAAAGCCCCAGGAAAAGCACATCCAGAAAACATTCTTTTCCGAGGCGTATCCTGCAAGACCCGCAAAGAAAATACCTGCGATCCCCATGAATACGATCCCCGTTTCAAGCTCCAAAAGTGTCCTATTTCTTTTTTTCAGAGACGCTTTCAGACTCATCTGGCTTATCCGTAGAACCGCTGCCCTGTGTGATACTCATGGCATATCTGTAAATATTCTGAAAACCGGCGACCGCACCGACAAAAAAGAACAATATGGCTATCCATTTTGTCCCGAATTGCCTGTCCAAAAGCCATCCCAAAGCTCCAAGTCCGAGTATGGGAACAAGGAGAAAAAGAGTAAATTGCGACAGCATTGAAAGGGCACGGATAACTTTGTGATCCCGATTTCTTTTCACAATGTAAGAATTATACTTCAAATTGTGGGAAAAGTCTATTAAATGCGGCTCAATTTGTGATAATATACATGCAATAAAATAAGATTTCAGTATATGTATTTTTGTCAAAGGAGTATTTATGACTATCGAGAAGCTTTTCCGAAAAAGGATCATTCCTTCCGAGTGCATACTTCTGAAGGATGATGAGATCATCTATCACGACAACAATGTACTGATAACCAGATGGAAGACACTGAATCCGAAAACGGAATTCAATCACGGGGCCAGCGCGTATATCTTCGAAAAAGGTATTAAGGTCAGTAAATTCTATCGTGAGGACGGTTCTCTTCTTTACTGGTATTGCGATATCGTGGACTATAATATGGATCACGAATCCGGATCCCTTACGGTGACGGACCTTCTGGCGGATGTGATAATCTATCCCTCCGGAAGAATAAAGGTAATGGACCTTGATGAGCTTGCGGATGCACTGGAGGAAGGACTTATCACCCAGGAACAGACCGCTCTTTGTATGAGAAGGCTCGATGCGCTTCTGTCGCTGATAGACAGAGACAAATTCGATACTCTTTGCGAGCATCTCGATTCACGCGGATTATAAAGGGCTGATCAGATGATTGGGAAACGACAGACAATAAAGGAATAATAGGACAGTAAAAGGAATGATCAGGCAATAAAAGGACCGGCCATATGGCCGGTCCTTTTGAATGTATATCGGTCCGTGTGATGCGCTGCCTTACTGCATGGTCATTACTTAAATGTCCTTGCACTCTGACAGGTAAAGTAAATGATCTGATACTGATCGGAGATCTTATTTATGAACTCCCTGGCTCCTGCAAGCTTTCTGTCATCAAGATTTACAAAAGGATCATCAAGGACAAGGAAGGGCTTTTCGGATGTGTACATGGCATCTGCCATAGCAACTCTTCTGCAGAGTCCGACAAGGTCCTGGTATCCTTCGGAAAGAGTATCGGTGATCCTGGGCTGTCCCTGCTCAACATATGTCACGTTAAGATTTGCATCGATGGTAAACTCTGTGGAATCTCCTGCAAGGATCTGATAATACTTATCAAACGAAGCCTGAATATCCTTGATGTATTTTGTATTAAAGCTGTCTCTTGCCTCAGCGAGATACTTTCTGGTCTTGACGAGAGTGTCATATTTGATCTTAAGCTCATCAAGCTTTTCATTGCGCTGCTCGTATTCTTCCCTGGCATTTTCCATGGCAGCATAGATCTCATCTGCCTCGGCAAGCTCCTTCCTGTAGGATTCAAGCTCCTTCTCATCATCCTTCTGGGCAAGCTCGCTCTTTGCAAGCGCATCTTCAAGGTCAAACACTGTAACGGTCTCTTCCTCGGGTCTTACAAGACCTTCGTATTTTGATACATCATGATCCGTTTCAAATACACTGACCTTTTTGGCTGCAAGCTGAGCATCCTCTGCCCTTGCGGTGATCTGCTCGACTCTTGTGGAGATCTCATTAACGGGCACACAGATCTCGGCAGCTGTAGCCTCGGGAATCGCAGAAGCCTTCATTCCCATTATGGCGCATCTCTTGACATAATCCTTAACGACCTGAAGCCTGTTATCAAAGTCGATCTCTTTGACCATCTCCTCATGGCGCTTTTTCTTTTCACCGAGGGCTTCGTATTCCTTAACCTGATTACGAAGGTTCATAAGATCGCTCATTGCGGATCTTCCGACGAGCTGGATTCCGACTGTTCCGAGAAGATCCTGTGCATCCATCTCGGTTCCCTCTACCAGCTCCTCATCCTCGGCTATCTGGGTCATGAGTTCATTATATCTGCGTACGGATCCCTCTCCGCTCGTTCTCGTCTCATCGTCATGCTTTTTCTTGATGATAAAGCCGTAAACAATGGCAGCGATACCAAGAGCGGCAGCGGCAAATATCGCGGGATGTATGAATATTCCGAGAAGCACGGCGATAAGGATCACCACGGCTCCGACGATGCACAGAACCACAAAGGGCTTGAAGGTTTCTCTCTGTGCCTCGAGTGCGGCATTTTTTATAGCTTCAGCTTCTTCTCTTCTGTCGGGAAGCTCATCCTTAAGATCCTGGATGGTATTCCATTGTCTGATGAGATTATCGATCGCATTGGAAGAGGGGATTGACTTGGAGAATTTCTTGGTCTCTTCTTCAAATCTTTCCGCCTCTGCGGGAGTAAGCTCGTGTGATGCCAGCTCCTTTTCGTCGTCCCTGAGCATCTCCGCGTCGCTTATCATCTTCTTTGCCGTCTCCGGATCGGGGATGATGCCGTCGAAATAGCTCTTTGCGCTTCTTAAGTCGTCATCGGCCTTTTCCCTTGCAGCCTTGAGATTTTCATAGTTGGCCTTCTGTTCCCTGAGGTCGAGGAAGGATCTTAACGCTTCAAGTCTTGCACGGAGCTTTTCCTGCTTTTCCTTATAGCTTCCGACCTTGACCGCAGCCTCATCGCGTTTTGCGGTAAGTTCATCGCGGAGACTGTTCTGCGAATCGATATTTCTGAAGAGGTCTTTAAGCTTTGATAGCTCACCCTCCTCTTTATTTATCAGACCGGTGGATCTGTCAGGAGTAAGTCTGTCACACTCCTTCTTAAGTCTCTCGTCGGCAGCTTCGTATTTCCTCATATCATCATCGCGCTCGGAAACGCCGCCGATCCTGGCGCTTATGTCACTGGTGACACTCGTTGCGCAATCCTGCTGTGATACGTATGCGGTCCTTTCAAAAGAATCAACATCTATGCCGAAAAGAGCAATACCCGGCACGGGTTCAAAATCGTGATTGGCCATTCCGGTCTCTGTGTTCATGATCTTGAACACATCCTCGGATTCCTTGCTTCCGAAGGTTCTGTATATGCAATACTTTACCCCGTCTTTTTCAAAGGTAAGGTTTCCGCCGTAGGTTCCGTTCTGCCAGGGCTTGAAGAATTTCCTCTCATTATCTATTTCGGATCTTGACTTCTCATTTGAAAAGCCATAGAACATCACCTTGATAAATGACGCGAGTGTCGATTTTCCGCTTCCGTTATCTTCCTGAAAGCAGTTGATTCCCTCGGTGAAATCCTTATCCACTCCGCTTAGCTTTCCGAAGTTTTCAACATGACATGAAACGAGTCTCATAAGCTGATATCCTCCCCCTTAAGTGCCTGTATCGCACATCTTACTATACGGCCTCTCTCATCCTCGCTGAGATCGTCATCGGCCTTAAGAAGTCTTACAAGCTCTCCCTTAAGAGAGGCTTCATGAAGATACTCCTCATAATCTATGGCAATCCTGCTGCAATCCTTAACTTCCGCAAAAAAGAACCTGTCACTGAGCTGGCGGCGGACATGCTCGACATCCTTCTCGATATTGACATCCGTCTCACCCTTCAATATAACCCTTACAAGATCCTCCGAGGTTGCCGTCGTAGCCTTGATGGCATCCGCTACAGCCTTGTCGATCTCGGGGGTATTCATGCACTCCGTGATATCCGTCTCTATCTCGTAGATATTTCTCTTTGAGAACGGAACAAATACAGACTCACATGTCAGCTTCTCATCATCTATATCGAGAAGGACAAATCCCTTCTCACCGCACTCATCAAAGCCTCTGCCCTCTATGCAGCCCGAATAGCAATACTTTCCTCTTGAGGGAAGTTCACCGGTCGCATATGAGTGATAATGGCCGAGTGCCAGATAATCGATATTCTTATTCTTCAGTCTGGACAGGTCAATGCTGACCGACTTGTCCTTTCCCTGATACTTGTCAGCGCTTCCGTGCATGACAACAATATTCATGGCATCATAGTCAAGGATGAGCTCTGTATATGCCTTATCAAATCCATCCTCGCCGGGAACGATCCCGGTTATCACGATATCCTTTCCGGCCGAAGTCCTGATGGTATCCTTCTGTATCCCTTCATCTCCAAACACCTTCAGATTACCGGGAATATCATCTCCGTTAAAATATCCGTCCTCGTCATGATTGCCTCTCAGATAATAGAAAGTTACTCCGGGATGACTCTCAAATGCCGCCTTCACTCTGTTCACAGCACCCACTCTGGCACTCTTGGTATCGAACAGATCACCTGCGATGATCACGGCGCTGACACCGTTCTCATCAGCATAATCGGCAATACCGCAGAATGTATCGAGAATTTCATCTCTTCTGGTTGCAGCCTTGGATTTGTCCAGTCTTGATTCCATCTTGGAATCAAGATGAGCATCCGCCATGTGTAAAATCTTCATACCCGTTCCTTTCTTTTATCAGCGGTTTTCGCTCTTAACGACCAGAGCTCCCGCAAGATTACCTATGATACTCATCATATCGATGTCGGACTGTGACCATTTCCTGGTCTTATTAAATACGTCAAAGGTCATGACCGCACACGCAGCATCACCTGAAAAGGTTACGCATACGACGCAGGCGCCGACCTCGAGGTTCTTGAATCTGTCATACATCATAGGATTTGATTCTTTGATCGATTCGGTGTTGTTCAGGACATAAGTATGGTCATCTCCGCCCATATGCGTAAAACCGGTAAAATCATATGCCACCGCATCTTCTCTTCTGATGTTCTCGAGCACATATTTTCCGTCAGAGCACAAAACCTCCGCGGGATTTTCACCGATGACGGTGATACCGTCAAGATCGAACACGGTCCTGATATCACGCTGGACATTTTTATTTCTGAAAAGATAATCAATACCTTTTTGTGAAAGACCGAGAACAAGCGATGTTATAAATTCCCGCTTCTTTTCTCTGGAGAGAGCATATGATACGGCCTGGCTTTCCATATAATTGCCGCCTATGCCGCCGTGCAGCTTCTCATCGTAGATGATATGCCTGTTCTTGCCCTTCTCCTTGGCTATATAAAGCGCCTTATCCGCCTTTGCAAAAAGAGTATCTATCGCGCTGCCGTCAACCGGGAAGGAGCTGACGCCGATCGAGAGAGTAAGCTTGAACCTGCCATCATATTTGAGTGCCAGAGACTTGCACAAAACCTTGAGCATATTCTTAAGAGCTTCTCTCGAGGGTATCCCGTATGTAAAAGCCATGAATTCATCACCGCCGAAGCGTCCGACAAATCCTCTGTTTCCCACAATGGACATGAGGGAGTCAGCAACATATGCTATAACCTCATCTCCGAATGCATGGCCGTAATTGTCATTGATATTCTTGAAGTCATCAATATCGATCATTATGAGCCAGGAGGTCCTGCCCCCAAGCGTCGGAAGCATATCAATGATATATTCTGTGACCGCCCTCTTATTGAGAAGTCCCGTTCCTGCATCCCTTGCGGCCGGAGTCATATAATACGGTTCATCACTTGCTCTGTTATTGGAAATATATATTCCGGCGACTATGGACTCGTGTCCCTGAAGTGCACCTCCGATAAACTTTGAGGTTCTCTTATAGCCTTCTGCCGTTGAATACTGGACTGTATGTGAGATATTCCTCTGCCTGTTTTTCAGCGCGGAAATGAGTGTATCCATCTCTTCGCGGTATGCGGGATTGCTTCCTATATGCTTTTCCTGCACGCTGCTAATGTACTCATCAAGATCCGAATCTGTAAGAACAAAGCAATTGCCGTTAAAGTATTTATACAGCACAAGACCGTTAGTCTCGCTGTTATACTCAAAGTATATGTCGCTTCGCATGGACATGAAGTAACGGTACTTCGATATCTTCAGACGATCGGATTCCATCGCGCCGGCAAAACCGGCCATGTCGGAATAACAGATCCTTCCAAGAGGCAGACCATTCTCGGTCTCATTGGTAGAGATCAGGCTAAGGTATATGCCGGAGCATACTCCGCCATTATGGTTATTGAGTTCAGTCACCAGCTCAAGTATCACTTCTCCGGACGGCCTTTTTGAATAGTCCGGATCCGATAATGCCTTCTGAACCGCTGCGGCAAGGATATTTCCGTCTTCTAACGGCATAAGGTCATAAAGGGGAAGAGCGGAATTTTTATCGACAAAAGTATAGTGCCATTCTCCGGCACTTGTTATGGTCCCGTCCTTTCTGATCAGAGCATTGACCATGACCGGCGGAGAAAAATTGTTGGATTCGTTTTTTCTGTCAAGTCGCATGCGAGCTCCCCTCTTGCCGTAGTACAAAGTGTTCTGCACCTGCAAATAATCTCGCTGTTAACGTGTTCAATAAAAAATGTGGTGCCCTATCTGTATTCCGGTAAGCCCCTCGATCGGAGTCCGGAAATAAACACATGTACCGACATTGGTCACGCCCGACATCGCTTCATCAGCCGCCCTGTAGCAGCTTGATGTAGCTCTGTTTTCCGCGAGCGCAATAGCCAGTCTTCCGCTTCCTGCAGGCGAAAACTGGCTTCGCTGATAAATAACTCCGGTAACCGTATCCGGATACTTTGAAGACAGCAGTCTGTTTATGACAACGGCCCCAACTGCCACCTGGCCTTCATAGGGTTCGCCGCCGGCTTCACAGTAGATCAGATTGGCAAGAAGATATCTGTCATTTTCCTCAAATGATACTTCCGAAATATCTCTCCATACGCCCTGCGCAGCAGCTCTGGACATAGCCTGTTCTTCCGCAAGTCTCTGTCTCAGATATGCCAGATCCGCTTCCTTGGCAGCTATCGCCGCTTCATATGCAAGGGCAGCTGCTTCGGCATCTTCGATCTGGTCGGAATATTCTCCTATGACATCCCGGGTCTCGGAAATGATGCCGGACACCCTGCTCTGCTCCGCTGCAGTCTGCTCCTGAAGGGATTCAAGCTCGGCTTCTTCCATCTCAAGCCTTGCCTTCTGTTCTTCGATAAAAGCCCTGTTCTGCTTGAATTCCTCAAGCTTTCTCTGGTCATAGTTCTCTATTTTTTCAAAAAAATCCGCAGCAGTAAGCAGCTCCGAAAGAGATCTTGAGCTCAGTATAGCAGTCAGATAATCCTGATTGCCTCTCTCATACATGTCCCTGACTCTTATGACCATGCATTCGTACTGCCACTCTTCGGTAGCAATGGCTTCTTCCAGCGCGATCCTGGTCGCTTCTATCTCGCTTCGCTTATCGACTATGCTGACTTCAAGTTCGGCAAGATTATCGCCTATTTCCTCAAGCTGTCCGTTCAGCTCGTTAACCCTGACCTGAAGCTCACCCTGCTCTGTCCTCAGAGCATCAAGTGCATCTTCATTGGCCTGCTGCTGGGCCTCAAGATCTTCTTTTTCGTGCTGTGCCTGGTCTATCTGCTGCTGGGTCGTAGCCTCTGTCTCACAGTACGGGATCTGCACCAGTGCCCCAATCAGGGCAAATGTAAGCAGACCGGTGATTGCGATATGAAATCCGCTTTTCCGGTAAAGTCTCCTGAGTATGCTTTTGCCTATGTATGATCTCTTCATTTAAAGCGAAATGCTTATATTCCTGCCTGTTTCCTTATACTGGACATATTTGACGCCTGCTGCATCGAACATCCTCTTTGCCGCAACATTGGAATCCGTTCCGGCATATTTGTCGCTGTGATAAACGACCTCCCTGATACCGGCCTGGATTATGGCCTTGGCGCATTCATTGCACGGAAAAAGAGAAACATAAAGGATGGTATCCTCCAGCGATCCTCCCCTGTAATTGAGTATCGCATTCAGCTCACTGTGCGTGACAAAGGCATATTTATTGGTTCCGGGATTGCCTTCCCTGCTCCAGGGAAATTCATCGTCGCTGCATCCCTTGGGCAGGCCGTTATACCCCATCGAAAGTATCTTATGGTCACGGCTTACAATACAGCACCCCACCTGGGTGTTGGGGTCCTTGCTGCGAAATCCCGAAAGATGGGCCACGCCCATAAAATACTCGTCCCAGCTGATATAATCTTCTCTCTTCTTTTCTTCCATTATTTGGTACCGAAAATCCTGTCACCGGCATCGCCGAGACCGGGTACGATATAATTGTGGTCATTGAGCTTTTCGTCAACCGAACCGATGAAGATGTCCACATCGGGATGAGCTTCCTTAAGAACCTCTATTCCCTTGGGAGCCGCAATGATGCAAAGGAAGTGGATATTCTTGCATCCTCTGAGTTTCAGCATGGAGATTGCCTCAACAGCAGATCCTCCGGTTGCGAGCATGGGATCTACCACAAAGATCTCTCTCTCGGCACAGTCTGCGGGAATTTTGCAATAATACTCAACAGGCTTGGATGTGTCCGGATCCCTGTACAGTCCGATATGTCCGACCTTTGCCGTAGGGATCATCGAAAGCATTCCGTCCACCATCCCGAGGCCGGCACGCAAAATGGGGATGACTGCCAGCTTCTTTCCGGCAAGCTGCTTGACCGTTGTCTTGCAGATGGGAGTCTCGATCTCCACGTCCTCGAGCCTGAGATCTCTTGTTGCTTCATAGCACATGAGCATTGCAATCTCGCTTATGGTCTCGCGGAATTCCTTGGTTCCCGTCTCTTTCCTTCTGATAAAACCTATCTTGTGTCTGATCAAAGGATGATCCATTACCACTACTTTTCCCATACCGCTTCTCCTTGGTTTAATTATTTTCTGATTCTATCTGTCTGATCCTTCTGGCATGTCTCTGGGCACCGGAAAACTCCGTGTCGATAAACGCTTCGGTGATGGCCTCCGCAAGAAGGGGACCCACTATGCCCGCACCGAGTGAGAGCATATTGGCATCATTGTGAAGTCTTGTCATCTTTGCACTTAACGGATCGGAGCAAAGTGCGCATCTTATTCCCTTTACCTTGTTGGCGGTGATGCTGACTCCGATACCGGTGGTGCACACAACGATACCCTTTTCACATTCACCGGATGCCACAAGCTGCGCTGCCGCTTTTGCAAATTTGGGATAATCGCAGCTGTCTTCCGAAAAGGTTCCGACATCCTGTACTTCATGCCCCTTTTCGGTAAGGAATATTTTGAGATGCTCCTTAAGAGCATATCCGCCGTGATCACAACCGATAGAAATCTTCATTTAAGCTTCCTCCCATTTTGAACCTGCCGATTTCAAAAGTCTGTTCCAAAGCGCTTCTCCAAATCCCAGATCCGTAAAATTTTCAACATAGATGATCTCTGCGCCTTCATCGTCCATATCCCTGAGAGCGGTGTAAAAAACGTGCGCCGCCGCCTCGGCATCATCCAATGAACCTGCATGTCTCACAATATCCGCCTCATACCTTGAAGCATTATCGGCACTGCATATGACTCCTGACCTGAGCCCGCTTTTTCTGGCATTTTCAAGTCCCTGACAGATATGTTCGTAGACCTTCTCGGGCGTTCCCCTGACGGGTATGACTTCGCCCTTAGGTGCATAATGCCTGTATCTCATGCCGGGAGCCTTGGGTCTTTTACTGCATCCCGGATCCAAAAGCGCCGGATCCGTCTCAACCCTGATCCCGAGAACATCCGAAAGCATCTTATTGGTAATATACCCAGGCCTCAGGACCTGTATCTTATCTCCGGCCAGATCTATTATGGTCGATTCTATTCCTATGTCATTTTCTCCGCCGTCTATGACCGCGTCTATGCGTCCGTTCATATCCTCGAGGACATATACTGCGGTGGTCGGGCTCGGTTTTCCGGACAGATTGGCACTCGGGGCAGCTATATATCCCCCGGCTGCTCTTATCAGCTCCAAAGCAGAAGGGTTATCCGGCATTCTCACCGCGACCGTATCAAGTCCTCCGGTAGTCCTTCGGGGAACTGCGCTCGACGCCCTGAGTATCATTGTAAGAGGGCCCGGCCAGAACCTTTCGGCAAGCTTTACGGCATCTTCCGGAATATCCTCCGTGATCCTTTCAAGATCTTTCATGTCGCATATATGCACGATGAGCGGATTATCCGAAGGTCTGCCTTTTGCCGCATATATCTTCTCCGATGACGATGCATTAAGAGCATCTCCCCCGAGTCCGTATACGGTTTCGGTAGGGAAGGCCACCAGTCCGCCGCGCTTTATGATAAGTCCGAACTCTCCTATCTTCTCTTTGTCATGCTCAGTCAAAGGTCCTTCGGGATTTTCAATTTTGTATACCTGAGTATCCACGATATCCTTTACTGTCCGTAAGTATAGAGCCTGAGAAGATTCCATACATCGGCATTTCCGTATCCGATCCTCCATACTCCGACTCCGCCAAGGTTCATGGTGTTCATGACGTTAAGCTTGGCGCTGATGGACTGGGAATCCTCCAGCCAAATCTGGTACAAAGTAGTTCCCTCTCTCCACTCGGCATAATTCTGACCCGTCTCATCGTCCCAGACCGGAGTCTGACCGACTCTTTGGAGGAAATCGCTCTGATTGTTGAGTGTCACATACTGTCCCGATGTTCTTCCGTCGCTGGTGGTCCACAGTACCGTATAGAACGGAAGCGCATTAATGACCTTTTCGGAAGGAACCTTCTCAAGAGTCATGTTCAGGCCATTCTGGACGTATCCTATGCTTGCAACACTTCCTGCAACACCGCCAGAAGGGTAGTGCTCATCATATCCCATGATCAGGACATAATCGACAAACTGCCCCTGAAGGTCGAGCCTGTAAAGTGAATTATATTCATAAGGTACATAGTTATCCGTGGAAAGACATATTCCGTTTTGCCTGCACAGTACGGATACCTCCCTCAGAAACTGAACCCAGTAAATACTGCTGTCATCGGGCATCTGCTCGAAGTCAAAATTCAGTCCGTCCGCCCCGACTGCGGTTACGGCAGCAACAAGATCTGCTGCAAGCTTTCTCCTTCTGGGAGTATCCGAAAGAAGATAGGTCTCATCTATATCAATTCCATTTTCGTTGCCGTAGTTAAAGTTATCGGCAACAACCCATACCTTGATCCCGTTACCGTGAGCTCTTGCAACATAATCGGCCGATCCGAAATTCCTGAAGCTTCCCTCATTGTCGGTAAGAGAGATCCATGTGGGAGCGATGACATTGATTCCCAATGCTTCGTTAAGCGCTTCACCGAGGGTGTCGTTTCCGGCCATGCCAAATACCGGGTGAAAGCCGAGGTTTACCTTTGTATCCAGTCTTACGGTGGTATATTCCGGAAGAGTGGGAGCCATGGGAGGAATGTCGGTATACGGATCTGCCGAGGTCATTCTCTTGTTCTCTATGTAACCGATGATCCCGTCAGAAGTCTTTACCTTGCTCCAATCCTCCATCGCCTCGATCAGTTCAACCTGTTCGCCATCT
>CAMNAQ010000011.1 GCA_946531495.1 uncultured Lachnospiraceae bacterium
ATTTTCCGCATCTGCAAGCGCTTCATCAAAATCCATCACAGGCCCCACTAAAGGGATGATGCCTCTCTGGCTCTGCTTTGCCGCAGCCTCTGCTATCTGCTGCCACCTTTCACACTTGCTCTTTGCTTTTTTTTCATCCAGCTTCACAATGCATCTCGACGTTCTTACCGGAATTATCCTTGATGCTCCAAGCTCGATGCATTTTTGGATCACGGTCTCCATCTTGTCCGCCTTTGGAAGTGCCTGATAGACAGTGGTCCTTACAGGAAGCTCAGTATCATCTTCCTTGACAAATCTTATCTCGCAAATAACCTTATCATCCGTGAATTCAAGTATCCCGCATCTGTATTCCTTCGGGATTCCCTGACATCTTACGCTGAATTCCTCACCGGGTCTCATTCTGAGGACATTCCTGATATGGTTATAATCGTCTCCTTCTATAACCACGCGGTGTTCATCCATATTTATTTGTGACGCATCCGCAAAAAACTGAGTCATACCTTGCCCATATATCAGCTCTTCTTGCAGGCTACAACGGAGCTCCACTCACCCTGTCTCGAGATATCAAGAACAGTAAGTCCGGCTTTCTCCATTGCCGCCGTAACTATTCCTTCCTTTTCATTAAGGATCCCTGATGTGATATAGACACCTCCATCCTTAAGCATTACAGGAACGCATGGAGTTATCACTTCAAGAACCTCTGCAAGGATATTGGCAACCACTATGTCATATTTTCCCTTGCCGGCTCTTTCCTGAATCTCATCCTCGGTTGCGATATTACCGATCACCATATCGAACCTGCTCTGATCGATGCCGTTGTTTTCACAGTTTTCGAAAACAGCGGGCTCTGCACACGGATCAAGGTCAGTTCCGAATGCATGTCCTGCTCCGAACATGAGGCCAAGGATAGCAAGGATCCCGCTTCCGGTACCGATATCAAGGATCTCATCTCCCGGCTTTACATACTTTCTTATATTGCGTATGCAAAGCTGTGTCGTATCATGCATTCCTGTACCGAAGGCCGTGCCGGGATCAATATGGAGTACATATCTGTGATCATCACCTTCGGGAACCTTCTCCCATGAGGGAATGACAAGAATGTCATCAACCTCAAATGAATGAAAATAATTCTTCCAGTTATTCAGCCAGTCAATATCATCTGTCTCGGAAACCTCAACGCTTCCTTCCCCGATATCCATGTAACTGCCGATATCTTCAAGGACTTCATTTATCTCAGAAAGGACATCCTCCTTCGTTTTCCTGCTGATGTCTCCGGATATATTGGCCGCGCCTATGGTCATGGTTCCGGGCTCGGGCTCTCCGCCTGTGATAAGAAGACCGTCATCATCAATCTCAACAAAGAAATTTAGATATGCTGTTCCGTCATCCTCCGCCGTTTCCGGAAGGATATCAACGAACATCCTCTCCTTATCGAGGGGAGTCAGAGGAACATTATCCTCTATCTGTGCTCCCTCAAGTCCGATATCATACAGATCGCTGATAATGATATCCTCAGCTTCCGTGGTAGTCTTTATTCTGAATCTGACCCATTTCATTTTAATCTTCCTTCATTTGCAGTTTTGATCCCGAAAGCTCACCCTGCTCTCGGGTTCTACCGAAGATGTGATGAACGCATTCGATCCGATGACAGCATCGTGTCCGATAACAGTCTCTCCTCCGAGTATTGAAGCACCGGCGTAAATGGTAACCCTGTCCTCAATGGTGGGATGACGCTTCTTTCCCCTGAGGCTCTGTCCTCCTCTTGTGGAGAGCGCTCCGATCGTAACTCCCTGATAGATCTTCACATAATCGCCGATGATCGTGGTCTCACCGATAACAATGCCGGTTCCGTGATCTATGAAGAAATATTTACCGATAGTTGCGCCGGGATGAATATCTATTCCGGTTCTGGAATGAGCATACTCGGTCATCATTCTGGGAATAAGAGGCACTCCCAGTACGAAAAGCTCATGGGCAAGTCTGGCAGTAACAATTGCACGAAGTCCGGGATAGCAAAGGATTATCTCACTGTGGTTATACGATGCCGGATCCCCGTCAAAGAAAGCCTGGACATCAGTCTCAATAAGTGCTCTGATATCCGGAAGCTTCATCATGAACTTCTCCGTGATTTCCTCCGAAGCCTCGACCCTCTCGTCATATGATGCATTCTCATATTCAGGCTTTTGAATAAGAGATATGGCTACCTGTTTTTTCAGGTTGTAGATGATATCCTCTGTAAGCACCGTAAGACGGCTGTTGAGATTATAGAATTTATAATTTTTCTCCCTAAAATCCCCCGGGAAAACCATCTTCATAAGCTTATCGAGTATCTCGACAACCTTATCCCTGTCAGGCTGCACTGTGATGTCTGTCCTGTTGATTATCCTGTCTTCCTTATAGTCATCCAAAATAGCGGATACGATGTTGTCTATATTCATTTTTTCACTACCCTTACGCATATATTTTCAGGCAAAAATGCCTACAAATAGTCCATTTAATAATAATCTAAATCAGGCTTTTTTACAACTTTTAGCCATATTCGGAAGATCCTTAATATAGCCCCATTCGGAGAATTCTCAATAAACCTTAACAAGCAGAAGCCTTCCTTCTTCCACAAAAACCTTTGCTGTTTTACCCGGAAGGACTTCATTGCTTATACCGTACTGGTAATCAGGAGTTATCTCTCCCTTCCTCAACGGATATTTTGCATCCGTTATGTCTATGCCCTTAGCTGTTCCGGAGATATTAAGCAGGGAAAAATAGGAAAAACCGCAGTCAATATATTCAGGCTCATCCGACACGATCTTCATCTGTGAATAATCATCCGCTATGATGCCTTTCTTCCCAAGAGAATCCAGATACAGCAGGATGGAAACATTGCCCATGGTGTGATCGAATCTGTTGCCGACCGCTCCGACTAAAAGAAAATCTTCAAATCCGCGTTTTATCGCTTCCTTCACGGCATAGTATGTATCCGTATCATCCTTCTCACAGGGAAGGGTTATAGTCTCCGCATCCATATGAGGATCTTTGCATGAATCAAAATCCCCTACGATAAGATCAGGCTTTCTCCCGAATCTTTCCATATGCCTGAGTCCGCAGTCGCAATAGATAAAATAGTCATTCTCGCAAAACATCTCCATTATACGTTCGTATTTTCCGATATCAGCTCCGCCGACTATAACACATCTTCTCATTTTTCTTCTCCATTTGTGCCATATCACTCTGATCCAAGCTCAGGCAGCATCACGTTCACAATGCACATACGGTTTTATGTGCATTGTGAACGTGATGCTACCTTACTGCTATCATTCATATTCACCCAATGATTTTACCATGTAATGCTTAATTCCGCCTCGCTCTTTACAAAACACCGCACCGCGGATAAATTATAGATATGCTTACAGATGATGAAAAGTATATGACAAACAGAAAAAACTTGACAGGTGATGAACGCTTCATGAAGGAAGCCATAAAGCTTGCAAAAAAGGCTGCAGAATCCGGAGAAGTACCCATCGGCTGTGTGATCGTCCATGATGGAAAGATCATAGGACGGGGTTATAATCGCAGGAATACCGATCATTCCGCTCTTTCGCATGCAGAGATCACGGCGATCAAAAAGGCCTGCTCATATCTGAAGGACTGGAGGCTTGAAGACTGTACAATGTATGTCACTCTCGAACCGTGCCAGATGTGCGCCGGAGCAGCGGTCCAGTCAAGGATCCCGAAGGTAGTCATCGGATGCATGTCTCCCAAATCCGGAAGTGCGGGAACCGTTGCAGACATCCTGAACAATCCCGCATTTACCCACAGCTGTGAGATAGTAACTGGAGTACTTGCCGAAGAATGCTCTGCGGTACTGAAAAATTTTTTCATACGCATGAGAGCAGTCAAAAAAGCTCTCGACAGCGCATATAAGTGAGAGGCTGCACATGCAGATCAGCCTCATCACCTCATAAAGGCAATATAAAAAAACCGGCGTCTCCCAGGTATGGGAACGCCGGTTAATTCTTTTTTATCTTCCGGGAAGCTTTTCGGGCTCGGGATACTCAACACCGAAGGTTTCAACGGTCACTGTCTTCATGACCTGGGGGCTGAGAGGTCTGTCCCTGAAATCGGTGGGAGTCTCTGCGATCTTATTGACCATTTCCATTCCCTCGATAACCTTTCCGAATGCAGCATAGTCGCCATCGAGATGAGGAGCATCCTTGTGCATAAGGAAGAACTGGCTGCCTGCGGAATCGGGGATCATTGAACGGGCCATCGAAAGAACGCCTGCCGTATGCTTAAGATCATTCTTAAATCCGTTGCTTGCAAACTCACCCCTGATGCTGTAATCGGGACCGCCTGTTCCGTTTCCGTCGGGGTCTCCGCCCTGGATCATAAAGCCCGGGATTATCCTGTGAAATCCGAGTCCGTTGTAGAATCCTTTTGATATAAGAGAGATAAAATTGTAAACTGACTGTGGAGCGATTTCCGGATAAAGCTCAGCCTTTATAACGGAGCCGTCCTCCATTGTGATCGTTACTATGGGATTTTTGGTATCTGCCATTTTTATTCCTTTCCAAATCTTATTATCCTGCCCTTCCGCAAAGGGATGCGGTGCATCATTCATGGTACGTCTTTGCCTAAGGAGCACTAAGAGATTATAACACGGAGCACGTCCTTATGAAATATCTGAAGCAAACCGAATATATAACGGGAGAATTGCCCAAGCGCCCCGAAGAAGGCACACTGTATATCCTGTCTGCGGATGCATTATTACATGAAAAAGTTCAACCGGATATCCCTTATGTACTATACAGAGACTCTTTAAGAGGCGGATCTGTTTTTGAAGACGGTGTTAAGTACGTTCTTGAAGGCGAAGGAGAATTCGATCCGGATTATTTTGATGAAGATTATCTCGAAAAAATATACAGAAGGCTTAATAAGATCCCCTGGGATATCCTGGAAACGGGCAGATGCCTTTTAAGAGAGACCACGGTTTCTGATCTTGATGCATTCTATGAGATCTACTCTGATCCGGAGATCACAAGATTTACCGAAGGTCTTATGGAAAGAAGCGAAGAAGAAAAATACACCGAAAACTACCGCGACCTTATCTACGAGATATACGGGCACGGAATATGGACCGTCATATCAAAGAAAACAGGTGAAGTCATTGGACGTGCAGGTCTGGACGAAAGAGCGGGATTTGATGTCCCGGAGCTTGGATTTGTAATAGGCAGAAAGTGGCAGAGACAGGGGATTGCCCTGGAGGTATGTAAAGGCATTCTGCGCTGGGCTGAAGAAAACGACATAGGTAATGTAATGAGTCTGACCGAAAAAGAAAACACCGCATCTGTAAATCTGCTTAAAAAGCTTGGATTTTCCGAAGATACCTACGTAAACATTTCCGGAAATGCATTGCTCCGCTACCTGAAAAAAATATGATCGGGAGTTTTTTTGGGCCGCCATAATCTGAAAAAAATATGATTCGGTGCTTTTTTGCGGCGCCGAATCCTGAAAATAACGCAATTTCGGCATATTCGCTGTTCACAATTTGTTTACAAATAGTTTTCTGAATGTTAAAGCCGTAAACACTATCTATTCACGTTTACATAATATATTATTATCATAAAACAACAGATTACTTTTTATCCTTCGTATAGTTTAATCTTTTTCATAATAAATGCCGGGTATCTTCAGATACCCGGCATCCTCCCATTTTAGGGGGTTTTTATTCACCCTTTGTATTCAAAAGATCTCTCGC
Organism: uncultured Lachnospiraceae bacterium; assembly: GCA_946531495.1. Lineage (GTDB taxonomy): Bacteria > Bacillota > Clostridia > Lachnospirales > Lachnospiraceae > AC2028. The sequence continues at coordinate 5,753 of CAMNAQ010000011.1, forward strand.
CACTCTTATGTCTATGGCACGTTTTACATTGACTATCTCGACCTTTTTGTGCTTTCCGCCGTCTTCCCCGTCCAGAGTCCATGCAACATCATCATCTGTCTCCACCTTGATATGACCGGAAGAAAAAGAAACTATCCTGTCGGACAGATCATATCTTCCGATGGCTATGGCACCGAGAAACTGCTGGAATTCCAGAGGATTTCTAAATTCCTTTATAAGATTGATCTCAAAGATCCCGTCTCCGAGATCCACATTTTCACCCGTGATGCCTTTAATTCCGCCCACACTTATGGAATTGGTGATCATGCCGTATATAAAATCATCCTCGAGCAGTTCACCGTCATGCTCGATCTTCATATGATACGGTCTTATATTCATGAAGCTTTTTAAGCCTTCAAGGATGTATGCGGAATGTCCTATCGCATTCTTCATTTCCTGGTCCGTGCTGTAGCTGACCTCGGTGAATGCGCCGAATGCGGCAACATAGATGAAGGCTTCTTTGTTGAACAGCCCAACATCCACAGCCTTATCCATTCCGTCAACTATGATCTGGGCGGACTTGAGCATGTCCTTCGGAAGTGCAAGAGAGCCTCCGAAATCATTGGTGGATCCCGCAGGTATATAGCCGAGAGGCGTACGTGCACTGTTCTGCATCATTCCTCGCACAGTCTCATCGAGAGTACCGTCGCCGCCGCAGCAAACGACCATGTCGAAGTCAGCTTCCCTCTCTCCGGCTATCCTTTCGGCGTCCCCGTTTTTTCTTGTGGGGGCTATGGTGATCTCATATCCGCCGCCCGCAAAAATATCGAGTATATCCGCAAGTTCGCTGCGGATCCGGCCCCTACCCGCTCTTGGATTGTAGATAAACAGCATTTTTTTCATACGCAAATAATATCACAATATGCAGAATTTCAATATTATGTTTTTATAAAATCAGGGGTCTGTTTTTATAGAATCAGAAGCCCGGCAAAAAGAGAGAGTGGAATACTAGTATTCCACTCTCTGCATGGTCTTTTCCGGATGATCCCCAGAAACTGTCAGACCTCAGCGCCTGTAAGAAACTTCTCGACGGTATCGATCGCATCGCCCTCATCGCTGCCGTCACACTTGATCATAAGCTCATCGCCCTCGTCAATGGTAATACTCATCATTCCCATTATGGACTTGGCATTGACCTTTCTCTCACCGGACTCGATGTAGATGATGCTGTCATACCTGCTTGCCTTCTGTACAAGAAGTGCAACAGGACTTGCGGACAGATTCTTAGGAAATTTTACGTTTACGGTTCTGGTAATCATACTTAATATCCTTTCACACGTCCCATCCCCCAATGCGACGTCAGCCTTTTTACGCAAGGCCCTGCGTTCCCCAATACCATAAACGGTTCCCCAAACCGTTAGATCACATTTTTCCGCGAGCTATCTCGCTAAGCTTGGCAAGTCTGTGATTGATCCCTGATTTTCCGACAGGCGGATCCATCATGGCTCCGAGTTCGGCAAGAGTTGCATCCGGATTCTCAAGTCTTCCGTATGCCGCCTCCTGCAGCTGCTCCGGCAGTCCCGCAAGCAATCCGTGCTCCTCAAGATATCTGATATCCTCCAGCTGCCTTGATGCAGCCGTCACAGTCTTCCTGATATTCGATGTCTCACAATTGACCCTTCTGTTGACGGTATTGCTGACATCCTTGTAGATACGGCGGTTTTCGAACTCCATATAAGAGTTCTGAGCTCCCATGACATTAAGGAGTTCACCGATCATCTCGCCCTCCTTGACATAGACCACTGTTTCGGATCGTCTGGAGGTCGTACGGGCATTGATCTCAAAATCGGAACACACCCTTACTATCTGTTCTGCCTGGGCATTACTGCCGCAGACAAATTCGAGATGATACCCCTTATCAGGATCACTGAGTGATCCCGATGCCAGGAATGCTCCCCTTAAAAACGCCCTCCTGCAACAGGGATTCTTAAGGATAAGGTCATCTACCGCATCTGACATATCGCCCATGCTCTTCACCAGAGCTTCAAACTCCGGATCATCGCGTTTAAGCGACTTCCCTATATTAAATGTTATTTCAAGCAATGTAAAGCCCTTTTTTATCAAAGAACTTCCGGATGTATTAAACCCGATAGTCACATCCCCGTCATAGGATACCCCTATCTGTCCCGCAAGATGCATGATCGCGGCAAGCTCCGCAATCCTGCAATGCCTTGCCTGTGGTATTACACCTGCAAGCTCTTCCTTTACATCAGATGAAAAGGACATATCAGCCTCTCATTCATTTTTCAGGTCGCAGTAACGTCCCTGTGTGTAAGCTTAAATCCGATATCGTTTCTCGATTTCATCCTGTCATAAAGCTTCGAAGCAAGCGTGACCGATCTGTGCTTGCCGCCGGTACAGCCTATGGCTACCACGAGATTATATTTTCCTTCTTTTACATAGTTGGGGATAAGGAAGTTAAGCATATCCTCAAGCTTATCAAGGAATTCTCCCGTCTCCTCAAAGCGGCATACATAGTCCCTTACTTCCTTATCGAGACCGGTTTTATTTTTTAGCTCATCGATATAGAAGGGATTGGGAAGGAATCTGACATCGAAGACAAGATCGGCATCAGCCGGTATACCGTACTTGAATCCGAAGGAAACAATATTCACATTGAGATTGGAATAGTGCTCATTCTTACGGAATATCCCGTCCAGCTCTTCCTTGAACTCCCTTGTAAGGAGATTGGATGTATCGATGATATATGTCGCCTGCTTCCTGATGGGAGCAAGCTCGGTGCGCTCCTTTTTTATTCCCTCCTCTATGGTGCCGTCACCCGCTAGAGGGTGGATCCTCCTTGTCTCCTTATAGCGCCTGATCAGTGTTTTGTCCGACGCTTCAAGGAAGAGGACCTCCGTATCATGTCCGCCCTGTTTAAGTGACTTGATAACCTGGGCAAGATTCTTCATTGACCCTGCGGTACGGATATCGATCCCGAGGGCAACCTTATCGTATTCATTTCCGGGCTGGGCCAAAAGCTCAACAAACTGTCCCACAAGCCCTGCCGGAAGGTTATCTATGCAGTAGAAGCCTATATCCTCCAGCATCTTCATGCCGGTTCTCTTGCCGCTTCCGCTCATTCCTGTTATTATAACGATTCGCATTTTGCACCCACTCAGCAACGCAATTTCATGTACAACAAAGGATCAATATCTCTTTCTCTGTCCGAGAACCGTTATCTCCGGTTCAAGCCTGACGGAGAACTGATTATAGACCTCATCCCTGACCCTGTTCATCAATTCGATGATATCGGTCGCAGTGGCATTTCCGGCATTAACGATAAATCCGCAATGCTTTCTGGACACCATTGCTCCTCCGATATGCTCTCCTCCGAGTCCCGCATCATCAATGAACTTTGCGGAAAAACCTTCCTTGGGATTTTTGAAAATGCATCCCGCATTCGGAAGATCCAGGGGCTGCTTTTCCCTGCGTTCCTTTGCATACTGCTCGATCCTGCCGTTTATCTCGTTCTTATCACCCTTTTTCAGTTCAAAGACCGCATCGAGCACCACATATTTTCTGAGACAGAAGATACTGTGTCTGTAACCGAACTGAAGCTCATGAGGACGAAGCACGATCTCTTCTCCGGCAGTGGTAAGAGCCCTTACTCTCTTGACTATATCCGACATCTGTCCGCCGAAGGCTCCGGCATTCTGCCTTATGGCACCTCCCACGGTTCCCGGAATACCGCACGCAAATTCCATTCCGGTCAGCCACATATCCGCCGCCTGACGAGCCGCTGCCGCAAGAGAAGCTCCGCCACCGCAGCTCACCTCATAGCCTGTAACATCTATTTTGGTGAAATCCCCGCCGAGTTTTACAATGACTCCGTTATAACCCTCATCCTCGACGATGGTATTGGTTCCGTTTCCGATTATGACATAGGGAAGGAATTTCTTCCTTACACAGGTAAGCACACGTCTGAGTTCCTCGATATTGTGCACCTCAACAAGACATAGTGCATTTCCGCCGGTCCTGAATGAAGTGTACGCAGACATTGGCTGGTCGGGATGAATACGGCTTTCATCCATATGCTCAGATAAAATATCAGCGATCTCCTGTCCTGTCATTTCGTTCTCCTCTCTCACCTTCGCACAGCACTGCCCGTAACAGGTTATTGCTACGGGCAGCGTATCATTACTTTTAACTGTTTTCCGAAAGTATCATTCCTGCACAACCGTAGATTCCGGCATCATTTCCCAGTGTTGCAAGTGTGAACTTTGCACCCTTACAGGGAGGGAATACAAACTTTTCAAATTCAGGTTCAACAAATGTAAGAAGGATCTCTCCGGCCTTGGATACTCCTCCGCCGATAACAAAAACTTCGGGATTGACCACATCCGCAACGCTTGCAAGTCCCTTTCCGAGATACATTCCGAACTCGCGTGCTATCTCAACAGCAACCTCGTCGCCTTCCTTTACCGCATCGAAAACAGCCTTTGCATCGAGCGTATCCGCATTTCTTAAAACAGATGCTTTATCATCTGCGGAAAGTCTTTTTGCGGCAAGTCTTGCTATTCCAGTAGCGGAAGCAAACTGCTCAAGGCATCCGGTATGACCGCAATTGCATTTTGCAGTCTCGACATCATCCACTCTTATATGCCCTATCTCTCCGGCTGCTCCGGTAGCACCGGTGATGAGCTTTCCGCCGATTATAACGCCGCCTCCTACGCCTGTTCCGAGAGTTACGGCAACGACATTCTTATGTCCCTTTCCGCCTCCCTTGAGCATCTCGCCGTATGCGGCAACATTTGCATCATTTCCGGCGATGACTCTGATGCCGTCAAGCTTTTCTTCCATTGCTGTCCTTAAGTTGAAGACATCCCATCCGAGATTTACGGCTCCGCCTGTCATGACTCCATCTTCATCAACGGCTCCGGGAGCACCGACTCCGACTCCGAGAACATCCGAAAAAGTGACACCCTTGTCGGAAATCTTCTTCCTGATGCTGTCACATACATCACCGACGATATTTTTACCCTTGTCGCTCTTGTCGGTAGGGATCTCCCACTTATCAAGCAGCTCGCCTTTTTCATCAAAAAGTCCGAGCTTAACGGTTGTTCCTCCGATATCAACTCCAAAAACGTATTTCATATCACTGTTCCTCTCCATCATCTTCATCGGCGCGCTTTTTCGCAAGCGACTCCTGAACTCTCTTATAAAGCTCCTGTGCCGCATTATATCCCATCTGCTTCTGACGATAGTTGACTGCAGCCGTCTCGCATATTACGGCAAGGTTTCTTCCGGGTCTTACCGGAATATTGTGACATACGACTCTTACGCCAAGGTATTCCGTGAAGTTCTCCTCAAGTCCGAGCCGGTCGTAATCCTTATCCTTGTTCCAGTCCTCGAGTCTGATGACCAGATCGACCTGCTGGGAATCCTTGACGCTGGATGCACCGAAAAGTGCCTTTACATCAACGATACCGATACCGCGCAGTTCGATGAAATGCTTGGTGATATCGGGGGCAGTTCCGACAAGAAGGGTATCCGAAAGTTTTCTGAGCTCAACCGCATCATCGGTCACAAGTCTGTGGCCTCTCTTGATCAGCTCCAGCGCAGCCTCTGATTTACCGATTCCGCTCTCACCTGTTATCAGAACGCCTTCACCGTAACAGTCGACCAAAACACCGTGAACGGATATCATGGGAGCAAGCTGTTCGTTCAGCCATCTGATCAGCTCTGCGGTAAATCCTGATGTCGCTTCATTGGTAAGAAGCACCGGAATACTGTATTTTCTTGCCAGCTCCATGAAGATATCATTTGGTCTTAACCCTCTGCAGAAGATGATGGCGGGCATGGGATGTTCAAGGAACTTATCATATGCCTCATATTTCTGCTCGTCATCGAGGGCATTCTCCATGTATGAATACTCGACATATCCGATGACCTGGATACGCGAAGGATCAAAATACTCGAAATATCCCGCTATCTGAAGTGCAGGTCTGTTGATATCGGGCTGGGTGATACGAATACGCGAAACATCAATCTCGGGAGTGAGATTGACAAGGTCCATTCTCTCGATAACCTTTGTCAGCTTGACACTTGCCATCAGATATTCTCCTCAATCCACTTTTTGAATTCATCGGGTGAAGATGCTCCAACCTTGTTTGAAACCGGCTGTCCGCCCTTAAAGATGATAAAGGCGGGAATGCTCATGATGCCGTATTTTTCGGCAATGGCACCGTTATCATCAACATTGCATTTGCAGATCTTGATCTTATCCGCAAGCTGTGATGCAAGGGCATCCACAACGGGAGACATCATCTTGCATGGCCCGCACCAGTCTGCAAAGAAATCTACAAGAACGGGAAGAGAAGAACCAAGTACTTCAGTTTCGAAATCATTAACGTTTACCAACTGTGCCATAAAAGCTCCTTTCATAAATGACTGTTTTTACGCTGTATCCGGGGATCCGGTCATTTTCCGCAAAAGCGTATGACTGTTTTATACGCGGGAAATTATGTACTTACATATGGGATTTCCCATACTCGAGAATTTTTCTTCATATTCGGTCATCACATTCCCCTTCATCAGTTCCTCATCAGCATGAAGGTCATATGTGATCAGATCCGCTTTCCAGCCGGAACCGTCAAGCTGCTCCACCGCCCAGTCAAAAAGCACCCTGTTATCGGTCTTGAACTCAACTCTTCCGCCTGCTTTTAATATTTTATCATATCTTGCAAGAAATTCACGAGAAGGAAGTCTTCTTTTTGCGTGTCTGTCCTTGGGCCACGGATCCGAAAAATTCAGGTAGATCCTGTCCACCTCTCCGGGGGCAAAAACATCTGCGATGATCTCCGCATCCATCCTGATGAATTTCAGATTATCCTTGGGGCAGGCCTCCATCTTCTCCACAGCTCTGAGCAGAACAGCCGAATATTTTTCGATCCCGATATAATTGATATCCGGATGAAGCAGCGCCATCTCGTGGATAAATTTACCCTTTCCCATGCCTATTTCGATATGCAGCTCACCGTGGTTCTTAAACCCCGCCTTCCAGCTTCCGGCTTTGCTGATAAGGCTCTCCTCATCCGCCACATATTCACTTTCTGCAATCCGCTCCCTGCAGCCGGGAACATTCTTAAGTCTCATTTCTTTGTCTTTCTGCCCCTTTCGGAAAAAAGATTATAATCGCGTTTTTTCTTAACCTTTTCGGAAAAAAGAGTTCGTCTTCTTTCCTTTCTGTACTGCCTTCTCCAGTTGGGGTGAACCTTTCTGTATTTCCTGTACCATCTGATCATCGCTCTTACGGCAAGTATTCCGGCAGCTATTGCGGCACTTACCGCTGCAACTCTCACTATGTTTATAAATACGAAGGGCTTGGTCTGCGGGGTATCTTCGACCGCCTCGGGTTCATCGGTCCTTATACCGAAATCATAGTTTTCAGAAGGTGCGCCAAACAGTATGGAGCATTTTCCAAGATACATACCGCCGTAGGAATATATGATCCTTGCAGCTTCCCTGTCCGCGACATTTTCATATGTGATATGGCTGTCCAGGTCGGAAAAAACCATTGTAAGGGGGAGAAGAACCCTGTCATTTTTATCGAGCGAGAGCATGGGCCTCGAATCGCCCATTATATCTATGGTGCCGTAGGAACCGATCCTGGTACCTATATCGTAGGATGTCTCGTTTTCAGAGGCGTTCACCATGGCAAAGTTCGAAAAACCGTAATCAAACAGTGCTATTGCGTCCTCATATCTTTCATCCTTGCCGTCGTTCATTATAACGGCGATGAGTCTTATCCCATCCTTTTCGGCACCTGCGATGAGACAGTAACCGGCTTCATCGGTATATCCTGTTCTGGCTCCTATCAGATACTCATACTGGTATGAGCTTCCCTCTAGCATTCCGAGATTATTGCGTTCAATGATCTCATCCTGCTGCCCGGCCGACGGATACAGATGAAGAGTCTTCTGAAGGGAGTATTTGCACAGCAGCTCGTTACTGAAAAAATCCCTTCCGAGAAGTGCCATATCATAAGCTGTCGTGTAATGGTCCTCCGAATGAAGACCTACGGGATTGGAAAAGGAAGTGTCCCTGCACCCGCTCTGTGCTGCCCTGGAATTCATCATGGCAACGAAAGCTTCCCTTGAGCCTCCGCCCACATGCTCTGCAAGGGCAAATCCGCACTCGGCAGCTCCCCTTATGAGGATTGCCTGCAGACATTCGCTGACGCTGAGCGACTCTCCTACATCGATCGCTATATTTACTGTTCCGGGAGGAACATCATATACAGCATCCTTTGAAAAGACCACCTTATCGTCCAGATCGCACATCTCCGCAGCAAGCATGCTCGTGACCACAGCGGTCATTGCTGCAGGATACGCTCTTGCGGTTGCATTCTTTGAATAAAGAACGGCACCTGTGGATGATTCCATAAGCACAGCGGAAGCCGCACCTGTTTCCGGGCCCTTCGGCCAGTTTGCGATCCCCGATGTGTCCGCAGCCACTCCGTGGGATATAGGAAAAGCCGTACCCGTAGCCGCAGCGGAAAGAGGAAAAGCAATCATCAATAAAACCACAAGAGGCAGAGTCAAGACTCTGCCTTTCCCGTGAACAAAACGAATTTTTCCAAATACATCTTTCTTCATATCGATCAGATCGAATGGTTGGAGAATATTCCCACATCATCGGACGATCCGCTTTCGGTTTCAGCCTTACCGCTCTCGTCCTTACCGGCCTCATCTTTACCGGCATCATCACCGCTGCCGGGTGTCTGCGCAGCTCCTCCCTCGGTGCCTGACGTCTCCGATGCGGATGCGTCATTCGCGGAAGAAGCTTCAGAGCTTTCCGTTCCGGTAACATCCTTCTGCTCTTCTTCAGGTTCAGGCAGACCCTTTTCCTTTCTGTAGATCTTCATGAATTCCTTACCGGTAATGGTCTCTTTTTCGATCAGGTAGCCTGCAAGCTTATCCATGAGCTCACGGTTTTCCGACAAAAGCTCCTTAGCCTTGTCATATGCCTTCTTGAGCATGGATACGACTTCTTCATCGATGGCCGCAGCGGTCTGATCCGAACAGTTGAGAGAAGTACGTCCTTCAAGATACTGGCTCTCCACGGTCGCAAATCCGGCAAGTCCGAATCTCTCGCTCATTCCGAATCTGGTGATCATATTCTTGGCTATGGACGTAGCCTTTTCGATATCATTTGCCGCACCGGTGGTGACATTTCCGAATACGATCTCCTCCGCTGCACGTCCGCCGAGTGCGGATACTATCATATTCTCAAGCTCTTCCTTGGAGTTGAGGTATTTTTCCTCCTCCGGAACCTGCATAACATATCCGAGAGCACCCATGGTCCTTGGAACTATCGTGATCTTCTGGACGGGCTCGGAATTTTTCTGAAGCGCTGTGATAAGAGCATGTCCGACTTCATGATAGGAGACGATCTTCCTCTCCTCCGCGCTCATGATACGGTCCTTCTTTTCCTTGCCTACAAGAACCTGTTCAACTGCGTTAAAGAGGTCCTTCTGGCATACATATTCCCTGCCTTCCTTGACCGCATTTATTGCAGCTTCGTTGATCATATTGGCAAGATCGGAACCTACGGCACCGCTTGTTGCAAGGGCAATGGCATCGAGATCCACGCTCTCGTCCATCTTAACATTCTTCGCATGGACCTTGAGTATCTCGACTCTTCCCTTAAGATCAGGCTTGTCAACAATGATACGTCTGTCAAAACGGCCGGGTCTCAAAAGTGCCTTATCGAGTATCTCGGGGCGGTTTGTTGCTCCGAGGATCAATATTCCCTTTGATGAATCGAAACCATCCATTTCAGAAAGGAGCTGGTTGAGAGTCTGCTCTCTTTCCTCATTTCCTCCGCCGTACTTTGAATCACGGCTTCTTCCGATGGCATCTATCTCGTCTATGAATATTATACAGGGCGCATTTTTGGTAGCTTCCCTGAAAAGATCCCTTACTCTGGATGCACCGACACCGACATAGAGCTCGATGAAATCGGATCCCGTAAGTGAAAAGAAAGGAACATGCGCCTCGCCTGCAACAGCCTTGGCAAGAAGTGTCTTACCTGTTCCGGGAGGGCCTACAAGAAGAGCACCCTTTGGAAGTCTCGCACCTATTCCCGAATACTTGCCGGGATTGTGGAGGAAGTCAACCACTTCAACAAGGGATTCCTTGGCCTCATCTTCACCGGCAACGTCCTTGAATGTGACACCGGTTTCTTTCTGGACATAAACCTTGGCATTGCTCTTTCCGACATTTAAGGGGCCTCCGCCTCCGCCCATCCTTCGCATGAGGAATGAAGCAAGAAGCCATAAGAGCAATACGGGCAGGACAACACCTACGAATATCTCGGTGAGCAGCCCCGACGAGGAGCTGACGACTCTCTGTCCGGATACCCCGTGCTCCTCGAGCCTCTGCATCAGGTTATCCATGGACTCCATGAGCCTTGTGGTATATACGCGCTCATTCTGAAGCTGTACATAGTATGCATACTGCTCGATCCTGCTGGTGTCGGCGCCGCCGGCTTCAGCATCGGATTCGGAGAGCACTGCCGACATTTTAAGGGTTACGGTCAGTTCCGCATTTTCGGCATCCAGCTCCACGGCTTCAACCTTGTCATTTTCCAGATCATTGATGAATTCCGTGTACTCCTTGGTCTGGGTCGCACCCTTTCCTCCAAAGAGCATGTTGTAAAACAGGAAGATGACCACCACCGTGCAGAGCAGGGCCAGTATCATCATCCAGGAATTGTTGCGTCCGGGTCCCGGACGCTTGTTGTTTTGATTTTGTTGATTGTTATCCAATTTCAGGTCACCGTATTAAAAAAATTGTCAGCGGTATCAAACGAAATCCTTGCCTCTCTCATATTCGGGAGTGCAGGTAAGTCTTATGCCGAGCTTACGATATACATTCTCGTCAACTCTTGAGAGAATGACGCTCGAATGAGCCTCAGCCCCTCTTAATCCGGGAAGGCAGTCAAGTGCCGACTTTGCAAGAGGATTGGTGGAAGCTGAGCTTGAAAGGGCAATGAGCATCTCATCCGTATGAAGTCTCGGATTATGTGCTCCCATATAGCTGGTCTTGAGGGTCTGGATGGGGATAAGAGTCTCCTCACTCATGACCTTTACTTCATGAGGGATTCCCGCAAGCACCTTGATCGCATTGAGAAGACATGATGCCGCAGCTCCGAGCAGAGGATTGGTACGTCCCGTTACTATAGTTCCGTCGGGAAGCTCGATGGCTGCTGCGGGAGTTCCGCTCTCGTTCTGTCTCTCCATGGCTGCTACCGCAACCTTCCTGTCCTCGGGAGTTATCCCCGCCTGCTTGAGCAAAAGCTCCTGCTTATAGAGTTCAGTCTTGGGTGCATCACCCTTTTTGACCGAAACTGCACTTGCATAGTACCTTCTCAGAATTTCCTGACATGATGCCTGACGGCAGGCGTCATCGTCTGTTATGGCGTATCCGGCCATATTAACGCCCATATCGGTAGGGCTCTTGTAAGGACATTCTCCGCTGATGGCTTCAAAAAGAGCGCTGAGCACCGGGAATATCTCCACATCACGGTTATAATTGACCGTGGTCTCTCCGTATGCCTCGAGATGGAAGGGATCGATCATATTGACATCATCGAGATCTGCCGTGGCAGCCTCATATGCAATATTGACCGGATGACGAAGGGGAAGATTCCAGATAGGGAATGTCTCAAACTTCGCATATCCCGCGTTAACGCCTCTCTTATGCTCATGATAGAGCTGGGACAGACAAGTGGCCATCTTGCCGCTTCCGGGTCCGGGTGCGGTGATGACAACAAGAGGTCTGGTGGTTTCTATATAATCATTTTTTCCATATCCTTCATCGGATACTATCAGCGGAATATTGGAAGGGTACCCGTCAATGGGATAATGAAGGTAGCTCTTGAGCTCATGCGAATCAAGAACCTGTCTGAAACGGTCAGCGGCGGGCTGTCCCGAATACTTAGTTATGACAATGCTTGATACAAGGAATCCGAGTTCACGGAAAACCCTGACAAGACGGAGAACGTCCTGGTCATATGTTATTCCGAGATCGCCTCTTACCTTGTTCTGCTCGATGGCATCGGCACTTATTACGATGACGATCTCAGCCTGATCCTTAAGCTGCTCGAGCATGAGGAGTTTATTATTAGGAGCAAATCCGGGTAAAACCCTTGATGCGTGATAATCATCATAGAGCTTTCCGCCGAATTCCAGATAAAGCTTACCGAATCTGGAGATCCTTTCCCTTATATGAGCCGATTGAAGCTCAAGATATTTTTTGGAATCAAAACCCTGCTTTTCCATTATTCCTCCATGCAGTGCCCCTGTATTTACGCGATAATACCCATCTCGGAAACACTCCGTAATGATAACACGAATTCGGGCTTTTCACTACTTTTTATCAGTTTTTTCACGAAGATTTTCGAAATAGGAAACAATTGATGCAGCCACATCTTCAGGTATCTCCGGGAGAGCCGCAAGCTCTGCTTCCGTAGCCTTTGAGATATCGGATATCGTCTGGAATTTCTTCATGAGAGCCTTCTTTCTTGACGGCCCTACTCCGGGTATATCGTCAAGAAGCGACCTTGTCTGGGATTTTGCTCTCAGTGATTTATGATACTCAATGGCGAACCTGTGGGCTTCATCCTGGATCCTGGTGATCAGCTTAAAGCCTTCGGAGTGTGTATCTATCGGAAGCTCGAGATTGTTATAATACAGACCTCTTGTCCTGTGCCTGTCATCCTTGACCATTCCGCATACAGGAATATCAAGTCCCAGATCTCCAAGCACTTCAAGTGCGATGTTCACCTGTCCCCTTCCGCCGTCCATAAGCAAAAGATCCGGAAGATGCGAGAATCTGACCGCTTCGGAGCCTTCTCCGGCCTCCCTGATACGCCCCGCTTCTTCCATGCCGTGTGTAAAGCGTCTTGTCAGGGCCTCCTTCATGCATGCGTAATCATTGGGGCCTTCAACGGACTTGATCCTGAACTTCCTGTAGTCGCTCCTTTTGGGTCTTCCGTTCTCAAAAACAACCATAGAAGCGACATTTTCGAATCCGTTTGTATTGGAGATATCAAAGGCCTCCATCCTTACAAGGCCTTCCGTTCCGAGTATCTTTTCGATCTCATTTACCGCGCCGGAGGTCCTTGCCTCTTCACGCTTTATCTTCTCGCTGTCGTTATGAAGGATGATCCTGGCATTTTCTTCGCTCATTTCAAGGAGCTTTGCCTTCGTGCCTATCTTGGGCACCGTAAGAGTGATCCTGTGTCCGCTCTTTTCAGAAAGCCATCCTTCTATGACATCCATGTCCTCGGGGGCATTCCTTATCATTATCTCCCTCGGGATGAAGGGAGTGCCCGAATAGAACTGCTTGATAAAACCGCCCATTACATTTCCGTCGTTTTCATATAGACTGTCGGTCATATGGTAATGCTCGCGCCCCATAAGCCTTCCGTCTCTTACGAAGAATATCTGTATCACGATATCCTCGCCATCCCTTGCCATTCCTATGATATCTCTGTCGGTTCCGACGTTCCCGCTGACCTTCTGTTTCTGGGCAACGCTCTTTACCGACTCTGCCAGGTCACGGTATCTTGCAGCCTCTTCAAACCGCATTTCGTCCGAGGCTTCCTTCATTTTGTTTTCAAGATCCCTGATTATGGGACCGTAATTGCCGCCCAGAAACTCAAGTGCCCCGGCAACCTGTGCCGAATACTCCTCCTTAGAGACATATCCCTGACACGGTCCGGTGCACTGACCTATATGATAATTAAGGCAGGGTCTCTCAAGTCCTATATCCTCGGGAAGCTTCCTGTTGCAGGTCCTTAACCTGAATATCCTGTTAAGAAGCTCTATGGTGTCCTTCACGGCCTGAGCGGAACTGTACGGGCCAAAATACCTGGACTTGTCCCTTTTCATCGTCCTGGAAAAAATGATCCTAGGGTAATCCTCTCCCGTGGTCACTTTAATATACGGATATGTCTTGTCATCCTTTAAAAGGGTATTGTACTTGGGCGAATGCTCCTTGATCAGATTGTTTTCAAGAACCAGGGCCTCAAGCTCGGAATCGGTGACGATGAATTCAAAATGGTCGATCTTGGCTACCATATTGTCGATGGCAGGGCCTCTTCCGATATTGCTTCTGAAATAGGATCTTACGCGGTTTCGAAGATTAACGGCCTTGCCCACATACATGATGGTATCATTCTCATCACGCATGATATAAACGCCCGGCTCCGTAGGAAGCTTCTTCAATTCTTCGGAAAAATCCTTCAATACATTTTCCTCAAAAAAGCATAAATCCGGGCTCTTGTTTTAATCCCGGAACTGATATAAAATCGTGTGGCAACAGAGGATCTTAAAACAAATATCGCAATTTGGCAGCCATGAGAACAGGGAATGATATCGAAAACGAAATAAGAACCGCCGGAGGTGACATACTTGATTCCGAAATGTTTGCAAGAGGCTTCGGGCAATCACATCATTTCAGGTCAAATGTCAGCGATCATTCACTGCATGTTACCAAAACAGCGCTCAGAATGGCCGGGCTGTTCAGATCCGTTGACAGAGAAGCTCTTATAAGGGCATGTCTCTGCCATGACATGGGACTGATCGGCAATCGTAAATATGTCTACACAACAGGTCGAATGTGCATCACCCAGCACCCTATCGATTCGGCGCAAAGGGCGGAATCGATAATCGGAACGTTAAGCGATACCGAAAAGGACGTTATCCTTCACCACATGTATCCTCTCGTTCTCAAAGCTCCCAGGACAAAAGAGGGAGTACTGATATGCATCGCCGATAAATGCTGTGCCCTGTATGAGCCGTTCACCATCAGAAGCTCATCTGACAGGCTTCATGAAAGATTGCATATTTCTGTTAAAAAGATGGCTTAGGAACAATCAGCCGCCGGTGCTTCCGGCGGTTTTTTTATTCACTATTCACCCTTGTCTTCCGGAACGGGACCCGAAGGATTCTTCGCGGTTCTCTTTGCCGGAAAGCCCGAGGTATTGTGCTTTCTGTATTCGCGGACCTTGTTGAATTTCTTCTCCACTACGGCCGCATCCTTTTCTCCCACAAGGCGGAGAGTCTTTACAACAAATACCCCTTCCGGTAAGGTGCACGGATGCATTATGATCTTACCCTTTAAAAGTCCGTGCTCCTCGCATTCTCCAAGGCAGTAATACTTTCTGTCACCCATGGAAAACCATCTTATCTTACGCCTTGCTTTCTTACCGCACAGATAACATCTTGTGGAAAGCGTATCCTTATCCTTAAATGCGGCATCCCGGTCCTTATAGACTCTTGATATCCACTTTTCGTATGTCGGAAATACCATGGATATCTCATGCTCTTTATCGGAAGGAGGATAAGTGATGTCGTAAGAAACAAACTTTATCACTTCCTCATCCTTTTCAAGGATATGCTTAAGTACCAGAGCCGTGTAATATGCATCGCTGAACGCTCTGTGAAAAGGTATATCCTTCTCGATACCGAAATGATCCACCGCATATTCGAGATTTCTTCTGGTCTTTGTCCCATCCTCACACGCAAGCGAAAAAAGCTTCTGGGCATCTATATATGCGACAGGTCCCTCCGACAAAAGAGGAAGGCCGAAAAATTTCAGGTTCTGCTGGATCACGGTGATATCCCCGGGCCCCCATGTCACAAACACGGGATCCGGACCGCACCATTCAAAAAACCTCCGGGAAACATTCTCGAAGGTATCACCTTTTTCAAGCTCCTCCATCTGCAGATGAACGAGCTTGCTGGTATAATTATGCATTTTCCTGTAGACCCTGGGTTTTATAAGTTCGCTGAATTCAGAGACAATCAGCCCGCCTTCGCTGTATTTCACCGCGCCTATCTCGATGATCTCAAAAGGGATCAATGCGGTTTCGGGTTCGCTTCCTGTGGAACTCTGATTCCACTCAAGGTCGATCACGATCATGTTCATTTTTCTTTTACGCGCCAGGGCTCCTTGCCCTTAAGATCAGCCTTTACCGTAAGAGGATAATTAGACTTCAGCCAGTTTATGCAAAGTCCGATCCATGTTGTGACCAGAGGGAAATCCTCCGCTCCGTATCTGCTCAGTGACAGCTCATCAGCCAATGAAAGACCATGCCATCCCTGCGAATACATATGGAACTCCGCAGGAATATTCTTTTTCCTGAGGGCAGACAGATACAAAAGCGAATTATCCACCGGAACGGTATTATCCAGATATGTATGCCATATAAATGCGGGAGGCGTATCGGAGCTTACCGCATTTTCAAGCGACATCTTTTTACGCAGAGCCTTATTGTCTCCGCAGAGATTGTCTATGGAACCCGTATGGGCATATTTTCCGGATGTGATGACGGGATAGCAGAGGATCTGTCCGTTTGGACGGAGTACCTCGGCAGATCCCTTAAGCCCTGCGGCCTCTGCGATCTTCGGATCATTCCAATAGCATGCATAGCTTGCGGCAAGATGTCCGCCGGCGGAAAATCCCATTATAAGTACGGCCTTCTTATCAACCTGCCACTTTGATGCATTTTTACGCACTGTCATGAAGCAGGATGCAGCCTCGGAAAGTGCCACCGGATATTTTGCGGGAGCGCATGAATAATACAGTATCCCGACATTATACCCCTCTGCCATCAGCTTATATGCTACCGGTTCAGCCTCTCTCGGAGAGGTATAGGCATAGGCGCCGCCCGGACATATGATGATCATGGGTCTCTTTCTTATGGCAAGTTCTGCCGCAGGTTCCTGGATAAAGACTTCGAATCTCGAATTCTCAAGGGAACCCGGGCAGTTCATTTTAAATATCTCGTGGATCATTTTTTCCCTCGCACCACTTTTTTCCAAAAGCATCAGTTAAAAGGCTAAGCATCAATATGCTCTTCCCCAGTAAACCATTTTCTGTGCAGGCTTTCCGCAGCATACGCATACATCGGAAAGAGTCTCCTGCTCGAAGGGGATGCATCTGCTGGTGACGGAAAGATCTGCCTTGATCTGTTCCTCGCACTCTTTGCATCCGCACCACATAGCCTTTACGAATCCTGACTTCTCGGAGAAGACCTTCTTGAACTCGTCATAGGAGGTTGCTGTATAGGTATGGGCATCTCTGTGTGCCCTCGCTCTTTCGAGCATCTCCTTCTGCATGGTCTCAAGGAGCCCTGGAACCTTAGCGGCAACTTCATCAAGAGCCACCTCGATCTTCTCCCTGGTATCTCTTCTTACGAGAACGCACTTGCCTGCCTCGATATCCTTGGGGCCTATCTCAAGGCGGAGAGGATATCCTCTCATCTCTGCTTCGGAGAACTTCCATCCGGGAGTTTTATCGGTATCGTCAACCTTTACGCGTGCAACCTTGGAAAGAGTCTCCTTAAGCTCATATGCCTTGTCGAGAACGCCTTCCTTCTTCTGCTGGATGGGAATGATGCAGAGCTGTATGGGAGCAACGCGGGGAGGAAGTACAAGTCCCTCGTTGTCACCGTGTACCATTATGATGGCACCGATGAGTCTTGTGGTAACGCCCCATGAAGTCTGATATACATACTTAAGTGTATTATCCTTGTCGGTAAACTGGATGTCGAAGGCCTTGGCAAAGCCGTTACCGAAATTGTGGCTGGTTCCGGACTGAAGAGCCTTGCCGTCGTGCATGAGAGCTTCTACGGTATATGTAGCCTCAGCTCCGGCGAACTTCTCCTTCTCGGTCTTCTGTCCCTTAATAACCGGGATCGCAAGGAAGTCCTCAAGGAAATCGGCGTATACATTCAGCATCTGTACGGTACGGTTCTCCGCATCCTCAGCGGTTGCATGAGCGGTATGGCCTTCCTGCCAGAGGAATTCTCTTGAGCGGAGGAAGGGTCTGGTCTCCTTTTCCCAACGGACGACCGAGCACCACTGGTTATAAACCTTGGGAAGATCCCTGTATGAATGAACATCATTTTTGTAAAAATCACAGAAAAGAGTCTCGGATGTAGGACGTACACACATTCTCTCCTGAAGCGGCTCGAGTCCTCCGTGTGTCACCCATGCAACCTCGGGTGCAAATCCTTCAACGTGGTCCTTCTCCTTCTCAAGGAGTGATTCGGGGATGAACATGGGCATATACACATTGCGCACGCCCGTTGCCTTGAATCTCTTGTCGAGCTCGGCCTGGATATTCTCCCAAATAGCATATCCGTCGGGCTTGATAGCCATACATCCCTTGACGGATGTGTACTCGATCAGCTCAGCTTTACGGACAATATCCGTATACCACTGGGCAAAATCCTCGTCCATTGAAGTTATCTCTTCAACCATTTTCTTGTCTGCCATAACATTAACCTCTTGATATATTTTTCCGCACCTGCGGTGCACAAACAACGATCAATTCATTTACACGGGCCCGGATCCGGCCCGCAGGATCATGTGATATCTTCGATCCGAAATGCCTTACGCGGATCCGATGATATGCTTAAACACCTCCTCAGGTGTATCGCATATAACCTTTGCGCCATGCTCTTCAAGGAATTCTCTTCCTCTGAAGCCCCATGATACAAGGATCTCGTCGAGTCCGGAATTTCTGGCGGTCAGAATATCAGTATCGGAATCCCCTATATACACTCCACCTTCAGGTCCCATTCCGAGCACGGCAAAGACGCTGTTGCACATATCAGGCGCAGGCTTGGTCCGCTGTCCTTCCTTATCACCGATGGAAGCATCGAACAATCCGTCAAAATACTCCCTTACAAGCTTTCTTACCGCGATATCCGGTTTGTTGGACACGACCGCAGTCTTTACGCCTGCTGCCCTCAGCCTTTCAAGCAGCTCCCGGATCCCGTCGTAGGGGCCGGTATCATCTGCGCTGTGCATCTCATAATATTTTAAAAACTCTTCTCTTACCCTCGCCTGTTCCTCCGGTGATGTTCCTTTGGGAAGTGCTCTTTCAATAAGCTTGGCCATTCCGTTTCCTACGAAGAATCTGACTTCATCAATGGAATGCTCCTTATATCCGAAGGTCCTCAGAGCGTGGTTTGTGGCATTTGTAAGATCTGTCAGTGTGTTCAGTATGGTGCCATCCATATCGAACACCGCGATTTTGTAACTCATTTAAAACCCTTTTGTCTGAATGCAAAAGCATCCGATACATATCACTAGACCTTGATCATTAAAATCCATGGTGTCCGCCGCCTCCGTGGTGTCCGCCACCGCCGCCTCCGCCGCCGCGGTGTCCGCCGCCTCCGCCGCCGCTGCTGCTCTGAACGGGCGAATAGGTTCTGGACTCACCGGTCTTTACAACCCTGGGGGTAGTAAACCTGAGGCTCTTAAATGCGCCGGAAAGCATCTCCGAGCCGGATGTATTCTGTATCTTCGAAGCCCTGTTGATGACGATGAAGTTGACAAGCAGTGAAACCAGAAGTCCCATGAGAATGCTGCATATATACTTCATGGGTCTTGCTATCTTCTGACCGTTAAGAACAGTGTAGATCTGCTCGAAGCCTTTTGAGGCACATCTGTAATAATCGCCGTCAGTTGCATAACGGTAAATATTGTCGGTTATGTCATATCCGTATGCATCCGTAATGACCTTATGGATATCGCCGTCCGAGAAGATCGAGATCTCTCTTTCATCCATATCGATGATGAGCATGATGGCATTATCGTCATCATCGAACAGCTTGTAGAACATTGCCTCCGAATATCTCATGATGTCCTTATAATCATCATGATCGGTGGATACGAACGCAACATCTCCCCACTTGGTGATACCCGCCATGTCCTCGGCGAGCTGTCTCATCTCATCGCTGTCGAGTAGTTCCGCTCCGTCATAGATTATCACTCTGTATCCGGTGTCCGGATTCTTCCTGTCAAGATCTGGATCATCTTCATCAAGTGCATTGTATGCCAGTGCCGAAACAGGGATCATCATGATACCTGCGATCAGAATGGCAAGCATGGCAAGATATTTTACGGCATTCGTCAGGATATTTTTTCTCATGATTCGTCACCTCCTCTTTTATCAAACTGAGGAAGCTTTCTGGTTGCAAGATCGTTATGCAGCTTTATGATATCCCAGAAGGAAAGGAGCACCGCCACAATACAGATGATCGCGGAGATATAATAGTATTCATCCGCATTTGGTGTAAACAGGAGCACCCCGAAAGAGATCACAGCACCTATAAGAGGCTTGAGGCACAGAAGGAATTTCTCATGTGCAGGTGCCTTTCCGTTAGTCACGGTTCTGGTGTCAGCGATCTTCTTGCTCTTCTTATTCCTGAAGCTGTTCAAAAGCGGAACAAGCACGCACAGGCAGATGACAACACCGATGGGGCCGGTGCAGATGCCCAGAATGATGCTCACGATCACGATCATTGAATATCCAAAGCCTCCGGAGGAATCCCTGTTAACTTCCTTCACCTGCGGCTGCGGGGCGGGAGCCGGATTCGGTATTCCCGGATCCTTCAGATCCGCCTGTCTTGCCTTATCGCGTCTGTAATTAAGCCCTATATCATCCAAACTGTTCTCACGGACAAAGATCCTGTTTTTCTGTGAGCATATGATCACCATGCTGGCGATGGCAAAGACAAAGGATACCGCTACAAGGTAGATGGGTCTCATTATGGGCAGCAATGCAAACAGTGCTGCAAACGGGATTGCCATGATAAGTGATGCGATCACATATTTTTTGTAATCAACCGGTATATCCGTGGCAACCTCACCGGTCTGTCCGTTTACCACCGCATAGCTTATACGATCCTTGTGTCTGAGTGAAAGGAACCACACCGGGAAATAACCGAGTTCCGCAGTAGTGGACTCGGGAGTAAGATTCGAGCTGCTGTCCTTCCTGAGGGTTATCCTCCTGACTTCAGGGCTCTTTGCAATATTGTTATATATCTCATTTGTTACGATATTCCTGGCGCGTCTTTCGTAAAGAGAGCTGTCCGTATCGGCTGCGTCAGCATAGAATCCGCTCATGTATGAAGTGTTGAACGGAACAGCTGCGTTGTACTCATAGGGAGCTATGGCTTCGCTCAGTGTATCGGAAAACTGGGATGACGCATCATATGATAGTCCCTTGTACTGTGCATCAACCTCAAGATTTATATCGAACTGCTCGTGAATAATGTAATCACCGCTCCTGTGGTCCCTCGTTCCGCGAAGACTTGCGGGACGCTGTTCCTTGAAATCGTATACCCAATAGGGCATATAGATCCCGCGGAATTTCTCCACAGTGGTATCTTCCTTCATGTAAGCGGGAGCAAAAAGAGCCTTGGATACCGCTTTCTTATACAGCTCACCGCTCTGCTCCTTTGTTATCTTGAAGGGAATGATGCATTCGGGAGCTCTTTCTTTTCCGACTCTGCTTGAAAGCACGGTTGAGGCACCACAGTAGCTGCAAAAGGTTGCTACAGTGTTGTCATTTGCAAGTATCTCTCCACCGCATTCCTTGCAGGTATATATGGTGGTCGTATACTCCTTGTATCCGGATTCGGTGCTTTCATCAGCCTCGGATTCCGTATAGGTATGTTCCTCGGCGTCGTCCTTCTGGATCACCGAATCCGGCGTCAGATCGGTATCACAATAGTCGCAATGCAGCAGCTGCTTGCCCGGGTCAAAATTGATATTGGCCCCACAGTTGGGACATACAAACATTTCGCTCCCTCCTTATTCCCATCATTTTTCCTCTAACACAAATATAAGGCGGCCCCCCGGTAAAGCGGGAGCCGCCTGAAACCGACATTTACTTACGGAACCTGTTAACCGCCTTGGATGCGATCATTACATCACCGTGTTCCTTCAGCACCTCATCACATCCGGGGCCCGCAGAATATAACTGTGAAAACTCCAAAGCCTGCACACAGCTTCTGCTGAAACGGTCATAAGAAGCGCCGCCCCTTCCGACATGAAGGAAATACTCCTCCCCCATCTTGTACAGTGTGGAATCAAGACGTATCCCTCTGGGAAGTCCCTGCGCATAATCTATAAAATCAGACAGATATGTGAACATGAAAACAGCCTCGTTCACATCCATTGCCGGAGCATTCTTCTCCGTTCCTTTTTCGGGAGGATTCATCGGAGCAGTGGGCACGGGAAGTGAAATTCCGCCCTGGCCGAGTCCGGGCAATGCACCAAGCGATCCCGTGCTGCCTCCCGCCTCCTTAACATGCTCAAGAAGTTTGGAAAGAGTATCAATAAATCCGCTCAGCTTATCCGGATCAACACCGATCGCAGGATCCTTCTCCGAGAATGTAAGTACCATTCCCTGCTCCGGAACCATCATTATCTGCATCTCAAAAGCAATCTTCGGCGGCTGATAACCGACCTCGGACTTTGCCTGTTCAATTATCGCCCGAAGAAGTCTCTGGGCGTTTTCACTCCTGGAGATGAAATCGCTGTAATCTACCTTATAGTATGCAAGTTCATCCTTCGAAAGATAGCATTTAATTGTCTTATCGTCTATTCTCTCTATTTTCATATAAGTACCTCTGATTCCCCCGGTACCATAAGAAGAAAAAATACATTTATTTGAAGTTTATTTTATCATACAACGTCTATTTTGTATAGGCTGTGGGCATTGTACCAGGCTGTCTCGACCACCTTTTCAAAGGGGATCTGTTTGATACGTGCTATCTCCTCGGCCACAAGAGGAAGATATCCGGAATAGTTCCTCTCCCCGCGATGGGGTGTGGGAGCAAGATAAGGGCAGTCCGTTTCGAGAACGATCGCGGATAAAGGTATATATCTTACGGCTTCCACAAGCTTTTTGGCATTTTTAAAGGTCACGACTCCGCCGATGCCGAAATAAAAGCCCATATCCAGAAATTCCCTTGCACTTTCCTTCGTGTAAGAGTAGCAGTGGATCACTCCGCCTATCTCCGAGGCTTTATTTGCCCTCATAATATCTATCGTATCCTTAGCTGCATCTCTTGAGTGCACCACTATCGGTTTCCCGAGTTTATCCGCAAGCTGCATCTGACGTACAAACCAGTGCTTCTGGACATCAGCCGGATCATCGTCCCAGTGATAATCAAGGCCTATCTCCCCGATGGCAACACACTTTTCTTCCGTCTCTGCGGCATTGCACAGCCAGTCCCAGCTCTCCTCATTGATCTCCGAGCATTTTCCCGGTATCACTCCGAGACTGCAATACACGCGGTCATGCTTTCTTGCAAGCTCGAGAGCTGCCTTGGAACTGACGATCCCCGCCCCGATGTCGCATACCTTCGCTACCCCGTGGCCTGCAAGTCCGGCCAGTACTTCTTCCCTGTCCGGGTCAAAGGCTTCATCGTCATAATGTGCATGTGTATCGAATATGGGGAACATAAATCACCTCACAAAAGGAAAAAGGCCACAAACCCGCTTCATAGCAAGCCTGCGACCTCACGTGGACCGCCAGGGGCTCGAACCCTGGACACCCTGATTAAGAGTCAGGTGCTCT
>CAMNAQ010000012.1 GCA_946531495.1 uncultured Lachnospiraceae bacterium
TGAAGGGAAAAGATCACAAAAGCAGCCATAGCTATACATACGGTGATACACCAGAAGAAAAGCGCTGCTTCAAGACTGTATCCGGCTATGCATATGCCCGCAAATATCAGCTCAACGATACCTAAAAGAATGCATATGACGATCAGTCTCCATAACAGTCTCACATTGGAACGCCACTGATATGAAAGTTTTTTCCACGCTCTTCCAAGCCATGCAAAAAATCTTACTATGAACAATACAAAGCAGACAAATGCAATGATTGAAAAGAAGATCGCACCGGCAAAGATAAGATATCTTAATGAAACAGCAATATCTATCAGGGGGGCACTTCTTGCAAACAGATCGTCATAATCCGTATTGACAGGATCGGATACTGCGGCGATAAGATAATAATCCTCTCCGCCCGCAGAGTCGTCACTTTCGCTGCTGCTGCGATATATATTTACGGTCCATGTAGTAAAGTCCGTATTCCACTCAGGCAGCTCGTCACTGGAAACATATTCTGAGAGCACACCGGATCCGCTGACATGGATCTCACGTATGTCAACATAGGTCTCCGTTTCCGAGTCGGTGTCGAGCAAAGCATAATAATCGCTGTAATTCTCCAGCCAGCCGTCTCTGGATGAATTTACCATTCCCCTTACATCATAGACACGCTCCCCGTCTCTATCCTCGAAGAAGATATTCACAGGAAAATAATAGCCGTCGCTGATGATGTATGCTCTGTCTGTGTTCCATATATATATGATCTCGTTGATTGTATGCCTTTCATATGTATCATCAGCCGCATACAGATGATTGCTTATGATATAACCGTAGCAATTCAATACACTGTCGATATTCCAATTGAAATAGGAGTTCGGGCCCAGGGTGGCACTGTATCTGAAAAGCCTGTCGCTCTCCTTCTTAAGCACATCTTCAGGTATGGTACATACAATAAAGCTTGAAGGATCAGTGATATCTACAGAGTCCGGATCGTCTGTCTTATATACAGCATACCGGAAATTAGTATCCTTAAGCTCGCTCATATTGAAGTCGTCGGAAAAATCCGACAGGGCATATACCGAATAGCCTGTAAGGAGCCTGTCATTACAGTTCTTTCTGAACAATTTTGTACTTTCATACATCCCGTAATCCCAAAACGTGGATATAAGGGCCAGAAATATACCGGCTATAACAGAAAACAGGCATGTAAACACGAGCCAGAAAATAGCACCATGTTTTTTCTTTTTACGTTTTTCTTCTTTATCTGTAAAGATTTCTTTTTCATTGCTGTCCATTTATCATTCCCTCATTGTCCATGCTGTTTTTCAAGATAATATCCTCTTCCCCAGATCATCTTGATATACCTGGGATTGGATGGATCTATCTCGATCTTTTCACGGAGATGTCTGATATGTACCGCAACGATACTGTCAGTTCCCATGGTATCGTCATTCCACACCTTTTTATAGATCTCATTCGGTGTGAAGACCTTTCCTGTATTTGTCATAAGGAACTTTAAAATATCGTATTCCGTACGTGTGAGCTTAACAGGTTCTCCATCCAGAAAAACCTCTTTGGATCTGTCGTTGATATGAATGCCTCCGCAGGTCATCTCCTCATTGCTTCCTGTGCCGGCACTTCCGCCAAGTCTCATGTATCTTCTGAGTCCGGATCTGACTCTGGCCATCAGTTCCACCGGATTGAACGGCTTGGTCACATAATCGTCTGCTCCGAGATTAAGGCCGAGGACTATATCCGTATCCTCACTCTTTGCAGTAAGCATTATGACCGGAACATTACTGGTCTCGCGGATTTTGGAGAGGGTTGTAACACCATCCATGACAGGCATCATTATGTCCAGCAGAACAAGATGGATTTCTTCTTTTTCCAGTATCTGAAGTGCTTCCTTGCCATTGCCGGCACATCTTACGTTATACCCTTCGGACTGAAGGAACAGCTCGATAGCATGTGAGATGTCTCTTTCATCATCGCATACAAGTACTGTAAGCTCGCTGTTATTAACTGTATTGCCTGTCATAATTCCTCCAAACAAAAGCCTTTGTTGTGATCACAATGGCTATTTTGACATATCAGGTTTTAAGAATCTACAATGCAGCAGTTTAAGATTTGTTTAACAATTTATAAATTAACTTTTGCATATCTCAAATTATCGGTACAGACAAAAAAGCACGTACACACAAATAAGGTGCCATGTATATTATACATGACACCTTATAATATTTTTCAGCGTTATTTCCTGCTTATATGTATGTCTTTCCAAGCAGCCTGACATCTTCATTTACTTCTTGCCGGCTTGGATCCGAGAGTGACTGTTACAGTGTGTTCAACATATTCACCGTTTTCATTTCTAAGAAATGTAATATCGACATCTTCACCGACTGCGTAATACTTCAGCAGACGCTTCATTCCGTCATTGGTCAGTGCCTTATTTCCGTCAATTCCGATAATGATGTCCCCTGCCAGAATTCCTGCTTTTTCAGCACCTCCACCGGGAACAAGTTCGGATACATAGACACCCTGAGGAATATTATAATATGCGGATATCTCCGGAGTCACTTCCTGCATGTATATTCCGATATATCCCATATCGTCTTCATCGACCATTATAAGCGTGTCGCGTCCCATAAGATCATCAATGACATCTCTTACAGAGGATATGGGGATAGCATACCCCATTCCTTCAACAGCACTTCCTCCGCTCTTGCTCTGGTTGATACCGATCACCTGACCGGCCATATTGAGAAGTGCACCGCCTGAGTTGCCGGGATTGATGGCGGCATCAGTCTGTATGCAGTAATAGGTATATCCGGACTGTGTGGTTATCTCTCTATTAATGGCAGATACGATACCTGTGGTTACCGATTGTCCGTATCCGAGTGCATTACCGATCGCTATGACATTTTGACCGAGTACAAGTGAATCGCTGTCTCCAAGCTCTGCGACACTGATTGTATCCAGTGTATCTTCACTCAGATCATCTTTAAGGACCGAGATGACCGCTATATCAACTGTTGCATCGGCACCCTTAAGATGAGCTTCAACTTCTTCATCATTGATAAAGGTTACCGTCATCTCATCGGCATCTTCTATAACATGATAATTGGTCACTATAATATATTCATCATCAGTTTCACCGATTATTATTCCGGATCCCGAAGCGTCGCCTTCCTGTGTATAGGTCTGTCCCCAGTAAGTTGTGGACACGGTATATGTCTCAGTGATCGATACCATTGAGGGCATTGTCTGTTCAACAACCTCGGTTATGTCAGACTCTTCCGTGGTAAGGACTCTGAGGTAAGTATCCTGGCCGGAAGAAAGTGCGTTGGAAGTCAGAGGATTATTTCCATCTGTCTCCTCCTTGTCGGCTACACTGCTTTGAACTGCGTTTTGGGTGTTTTCATTTCCGGGCAGGCCTGTCACAAGCTGAACCGCATATAATCCGGCACCTGCAAAGAGTCCGAATAAAAGACCCATGCATACAGCCATCATGATCTTTCCGAAATGACCGTTTCCATGGTGTGATGCTTTGTTTTCATGATGTGATGCAGAATCATAATGCGGAGATGACATATTCTCATAACGGACACCTGAACCCTGCCACTGCTGTCCGCCTTGGTACTGAGAAGTCTGACCAAACTGCTGCGTTCCGCTCTGATACTGCGCATTCTGCCCGGGCTGCTGAGCATCTGCCTGATACTGCGCATTTTGCCCCGGCTGCTGAGCGTCTGCCTGATACTGCGTATTCTGTCCGAACTGCTGCATTCCGCTCTGATACGGTGCATTCTGTCCTGACTCCTGACCACCGCCACGGTACTGAG
Source organism: uncultured Lachnospiraceae bacterium (assembly GCA_946531495.1). GTDB lineage: Bacteria > Bacillota > Clostridia > Lachnospirales > Lachnospiraceae > AC2028. The sequence goes on from CAMNAQ010000012.1 coordinate 3,825, forward strand.
AAGTCTGACCGGATATCTGTGCACCGGCCGAATACTGTGCACCCTGATATGGTGAGTTTTGGTTTTCCTCGTACATATTGCCTCCATAGAGCATTTAGCTCTTAACACTTCTTTTGATGCTTATGAGTATAGGAGGCATTTGTGTTCAAAATGTGAAAACTGTATTTTCTTTTTGTGAAAATAATTGCCCCGCTTAAGCGGGGCAACCATTTCTTATTCAACTGTAACCGATTTTGCGAGGTTTCTGGGCTTATCAACATCAAGTCCCTTTGCAACGGATACGTAATAACCCAGCAGCTGGAGTGGGATTACAGCAAGGCTTGCAGCGAAGTGTTCATCAACCTTGGGAATATATGACACGAAATTGCATGTATCTTCGGTTTTATAATTTCCTGCCATTGTAAGTCCGTAAAGATATGCACCTCTTGACTTGCACTCCACCATATTACTCACGGTCTTTTCATACAGATCCGACTGGGTAAGCACACCCACAACAAGTATGCCGTCTTCAATAAGACTGATTGTACCGTGCTTGAGTTCGCCGGCGGCATATGCTTCGGAATGGATGTAACTGATCTCCTTAAGCTTCAGGCTTCCTTCAAGCGATACGGCATAATCAATACCTCTTCCGATGAAGAATATGTCATGAGCATTGGCATATTTTGAAGCGAACCACTGAATCCTCTCTTTATCAAGAAGAATATTTCCGATCTTGTCAGGAAGTGTCTTCATTTCGCTGATGAGTGAATGATATTTTTCATCATCGATCCTGCCCTTCACCTTGGCAAACTCGATCGCAAGGCTGTACATAGCAATAAGCTGAGCCGAATAAGCCTTGGTAGTTGCCACACTTATCTCGGGACCGGCCATTGTATAGAAAACATTATCCGCTTCCCTTGCAATCGACGATCCCACAACATTGACAACAGCAAGAGTTCTGATACCATTTGCCTTGGCTTCTCTTAATGCCGCAAGACTGTCTGCGGTTTCACCCGACTGGCTTATGACGACGACGAGCTGGGACGGATCCATGATCGGATTTCTGTATCTGTATTCGCTTGCAAGTTCCACCCTGACAGGTATCCTTGCAAGATCTTCTATAACATACTGTCCCACCATTCCCGCATGCCATGCGCTGCCGCAGGCAACGATAGTTATCTGTGTGACTGCTTTCATGTCATCATCAGACAGGCCGACGCCCGAAAGATCTATATCATTTCCCTTAATGACACTAGCAATGGTATCTTCGACAGCTTTGGGCTGCTCATGAATCTCCTTGATCATGAAGTGCTCGAATCCGCCCTTCTCAGCGGCCTCTGCATCCCACTTGATCTCGGTAAGCTGCTTTTCAACTTTATCACCGTCAAGATTATAGAACTCCACCTTGCCGTCATAAAGCCTTGCCATCTCCATATTTCCGATGTAATAAACCTGCCTCGTATACTTAAGTATCGCGGGTACATCGGAGGCAATATAGCAGTCACCGTCGGTGATACCGATGATCATGGGGCTGTCCTTCCTTGCAACCCATATTTCACCGGGGTAATCCTCAAACATTACTTCAAGTGCATATGATCCTCTGACTCTTACCATGGTCTTGGCAAGTGCATCTACGGGACCAATCTTGTACTTTTTGTAATAATAATCAACAAGCTTGATAAGAACCTCAGTATCTGTCTGCGAATAGAACTGATATCCGTGTCTCTCCAGCTTCTGCTTGAGCTCCTGATAATTCTCAATGATACCGTTATGAACGCCTACTACCTCACTCTCAACAACTCCCGAGCCGGAGTGAGAACAGTTGCCGCTTACATGAGGATGTGCATTAACCTGGCTCGGAGCACCGTGTGTAGCCCATCTTGTATGTCCGATACCGCATGTTCCCTTTAACGCTCTGCCACCGTCGATCTTCTCTGACAGTTCCTTGAGCTTGCCTTTTTCCTTGACAACTTCCGCATGATCAGTGCCGTTTCTTACAGCAAGGCCTGCAGAGTCATAGCCTCTGTATTCAAGCTTTGAAAGTCCCTCAAGAAGTATGGGAGCTGCCTGCTTTTTTCCAACGTATCCTACGATTCCGCACATAAACTAATTTCTCTCTTTCATTTGTTTCCAAAATCTCTTATTTGACGCAAGTGCCATTATAACGCATTCAGGTAATCTTGCATATTTTTTTCCGAGTTTATATCCTATGAGTTTAAAAGCACACTGCACATAAAAACCCGGGATCAGCATGATGCGGCCCTTTTTCAAAAGAAGCTTTGTCGACGAAAGAACGAATTTCATCCCCTCAGACTCGGAACTTACATTTCCGAACACATCCGGATACATCGCCTGGCTTGCGCCGAGGTCAAAATTCCTTCGAAGCTGCTCTGCAGGGCTGTAATCATGGGAATGAATGACCGCAGCGGATGCTTCATACCTGACGGCATAACCCTTATCAAGAAATCTTCTTGCCATTATCATATCTTCATTAAATACGGTATTTCTTACAAATCCTCCGCATTCATCATACAGATCACGCCTGTATGCACAGCACACATCAGAGCAAAAGAAAGCCTTGATCCCCATTTCCTTTATATCTGCTGCCGTCTTTGTTTTTGAAAGCTCGGAATAATTATGGAGTCTTGACAGCTTTTCATAAGGGGATGAATCCTTACCCGGTAGCTGGCGGGCGTAAACACAGGCAATGACACCATTTTCCTCATAGTGATCAGCATTACAGTCCGGTCCTGAATCTCCTCGGGAAGTCCTGCTCCCAGCTTCATATGTCTCATTCATCTGTGCGATCAGGGGAGCAGTCAGATTCTCAATAAGCATGTCGTTTTTAGGTATGGCATCCTGTGTCATCATGATAAAGATGTCACTAGCCGTATTTCTCACAGCTCTTCTTCTGGTTCCGCCATGGTCAAAGGAATCAGCATCTATCTCAAGTATCCTGATATCACTATGCTCATATCTGATACGGTTGATGACCTCATCCTCTTCGCCTTCTTCACGCGACCATACAAGACTTATCCTGTCGGGCAGAAGAGTCTGTTTTTTTAATCTGTTTATCAGCTTTATTAACTTTTCATCCGGCCTGAAAACCGGAATGATTACCTGTATGTTCAATTTAAAGTCACCTTTGATCCACTTACGACACCTACCATGATACGGGTCAGATATCCGAAAAGGATCAATATGCATTTTTATTGATAAATCCGGTAAAAAACGTCATTATTATAATCTTGATATCAAAGAAAACACTCCAGTTTTCAATATAATAGATATCATATTCAACTCTCTTCCTGATGGAGGTATCTCCTCTCAGTCCGTTGACCTGGGCCCAGCCGGTAAGTCCTGGCCTGACCTGGTGCTTAACATTGTATCTGGGGATCTCTTCCATGAACTTTTCGACAAACTGCGGTCTTTCGGGACGAGGTCCGACAAGACTCATATCGCCCTTCAGGATATTGAAAAGCTGCGGAAGTTCATCGATGCTGGTCTTTCTTATGATCCTCCCCACGGCAGTGACTCTCGGATCATTCTTTCTCGTCCAGCCCTTTTTCTCCTTTTGGGCAGACTGGACTTTCATTGAACGGAATTTATACATCTGAAATGTTTTATTATGAAGTCCGACTCTTTCCTGCTTGAATATTACAGGCCCCTTGCTCGTGATCTTGATAAGGATTGCAACAACAAGCATGATCGGGGAAGTAACGATGATACCGCACAGTGAAGCAAAGATATCAAACAGTCTCTTAATAAAGATATTGCCGCTGTTTGTAAGAGGAACATAACGTATATTGATGACCGGAAGACCGTCAAGATCCTCGGTGTAAGGCTTTGTGGGTATTATGCTGTTATAGTCGGGGACGAATTTGGTGTGAACACCGAATTTTTCACAGATACTTACGACTTCCTCAAGCCTTTCGTAATCCTCAAGAGGGAGTGCAATGATTATCTCATCCAGCTTATGCTCAGGAAGAATATATTCAAGGTTGCCGAGAGTTCCAAGAACCTTCACACCATGGTACATAGCGCCTGCAGGTACATGCTCATCAAGAACACCGACAATGTTATAACCCCATTCCGGATTTTCCCTGATTCTGTCCATATAATTCTCGGCTCCCCTGGAATAGCCGGCGATCAGGACATGCTTTATGTTATAGCCTTTCTTTCTGAATGACCGAAGAACCTTTCGAAGAATACCTCTGTAAAATGAACATAAAAAGATATTAATGAAAAAGAAGATAGTTAAAACGCTACGTGAATAGTTAACCTCACGCATTACGTTATACATAAAAAGCATGAGTGCCAATATACCGATGACATTGGCTTTTATCAGATCAAATATCTCAAACTGTCTGCGTCCGGTTCTCTTAGAAGTATAGATGTTGCAAAAACTGTAAATAAGAACATATCCCGGGACCAAAAAGGGAAGCAGATCGTAATAATACGACAGTTCAAGGTAATACCCGGCATATGGGGAAAGAATGTAAAATTTTATCACATAGGCCAGGATCAGGGATGCACCGGCGATCACTGCGTCGATCAGCACCATGATCCTGTTAAAGATCTGTTGATTGTCGCGTATCATGAGTTGATTTTAACCCTTTTTAGTCGTTACTACAAGCAAAGACGGCAGGATGACTCATCCTGATTTCATAGGCCGGAAAGGAGAGCAGACATCACTGTATCTGCTTCAGACAGGTTTAAAGCCATAATCATATCCGCTTCAGGTATCCTTTAGCACAGTGAAGATATTGCGCAGCATTATAAGCTCAAGATATGCAAGTCTCGGAATAATCCCGGCAAACCCCCGGTACCGGTTTTTTCTCCCTTTTCCTATGCATTTGCCAAATCCTTCTGCGATCCCCTTCAGATAATCCTTGCCCAATCCCTTTTTTATGAAAAAGACGGTCTTGACCAAAAAACCGGCGAGTAGCAGCGGGAAATTAAATAACAACTGTAGCGCTGACATGTTCTTATATAAAACATATATGTTATTTGAAGCGGAATAAATTACCTTACGGCTGTTATATTTAGACCCTGTGGTGGCTGAACCATAGTGAATCACAATAGCATTAGGATCATACTTGTTATGATATCCAGCCAGCAAAGCTCTCCAGCATATGTCAAGGTCCTCAAGATACATAAAATGGAGCGGGTCAAAATAACCTATGCTATCAAATGCATCACGTCGATAAATTGCAGCTCCCGCACAGGATGAGAAGATCCTGCTGCTTTGGCGATAGCGTTCGGCGGGTCTTCCTTTTCCCCTGGATCTGGACCAGCCCAGAGCACAATAAACATCTCCCGCCGAGTCCATCAGCTCTTCCCTGTCCCACATTCTCATGGATGCAGACACTGAAAAACACTTGTTATCATTGCTTATCGAATTATATAGCGACTGTACAAATCCGGGCTTGGCTTTGGTATCATTGTTAAGAAGAATAACATACGGGGATTCCGTTGCTTTTATCCCGGCATTGACTGCGCCGCTGAAGCCGCTGTTCCGATCCAGAGCAATAAGTCCGACATCCGGATATTCGGAGATTACATCCCTGCTTTTATCGGTAGAGGCATCATCGACCACAATAATATCGTACGTTATTGCAGAGTTCTGAAACCGGGGACGCAATGTATCAAGACATCCTCTGAGCCATTTCTCACCGTTATAATTTGGAATAACAATAGTTACTTTGTTCAAAACCTGTCTCCTGATCTGTTTTCCGATCACTCACCAGTTACCTGCCAGCATGGATAATACAGTAGCCCGTATCCGGACTCTCTGATCTTTGCCGACAGTTCAAGACTCATCTTTTTTATGTCTGCTTCATCCGGAAGTGTCCAGGCGTCAAATACTTTTTCGCCATCCTGGGCCGCTCTTCCGGTTTCGTGTGGTCTGAGTGACAGCATTCCGGGGGTTCTGTGTTCGCTGTATTTAACTCCCGTGATACTGTAAAAAGCATCCCAAAATTCCGGATTTAATCTTAAGCATCTGATATCCAGAGCTTCTGCAGACTGCTGGCACATTGCTCTGTGGAAATATCCGGTATAACCTACGGGAAGACCGCCATAAACCAGATTACCGTCCCTGTCCATCTTTCCGCCAACCACCTTGCCGCGGTGGGATCCCGAGACTATTCTTCCTCCGACAGCCCCAATATCATCCCTGCTGGCGAATATGTCACCCTTATATCTGAATTCGTAATATCCTACATTCCTGAGATTATATATGTCAGCGCTTATATTGCGTGATAGCGCATAATCCTCCAGTGCCTTAACTCCGGCATCGTATGCATACAGCTTTTCCGCTGTATTGGAGGATGTCGACACAGGACTGATCCTCCAGTGATAAAGGATCTGGGGAATATGACTGAATCCGGCTCCCTCTTTTACGGCACGCAGAAGCAGATCATAGTCCTGGGCACCGTCATACTCCTCTCTGAACCTGAGTTTTTTCATCAGGGACGCCTTCATTACCGTCAAATGACATATATAGTTATTGTTCAGCAGCAGCTCAGGGTCAAAATCCGGCTTTGAATTTCTCTCCGTATACTGATTTCCGGCTGCAAGTATCTTATCCTCGTCAGAGTAGAGAACATCGGGATGTCTGCCTGTTCTTTTGGAGTAACTGATAATGTTTTCAACTATCCTCAGCAGTGCATCTGGTGTAAGCAGGTCATCATGATCCAGAAGCGCTATGTATTCTCCGGATGCTTCATCCAGGGCCTCATTCGTATTGGCAGAGATACCCTTATTATCGGAAAGCGCTATGTATTTTACCCTCTTGTCGTCATAGCTTTCGGATATGCTCTTAAGAGCCTCCTTGTCCTCTGACGCATCTGCAATGATCAGTTCAAGCTTTTCATATGTCTGGGCAAGAACGCTCTCAACCATCGCACGATAAAATATCTTGTCTGTATTGTAAGCAGGAACTATCACAGAGATGAGCGGATGAAGTGAAAGAGCCTCTGACAGCCTTCTCATTACGGAAAGCTCATAATCCGAAGGCTCCCTGTAATCAGACCCCCGGGGATTGGTACGTGACATGCTTTCAGAGATCTCGAGCGCCCCGGCAATGATACCGTTTCTCTTAATATATCCTATGCTTCTTTTTGCAGCTGAAATAATATCCATAATTCCCTGTTTCCGGCAAATGACCTTTTAATGCACATCAATTTCGGGACCATATAATTATGGGACGGATATCAAACTGAATCCGTCCCGATAATCATTAATCCTGATTATGCAAATGCCTTGACTGCTTCGGTAAGCGCGGCAGATTTAGCTGCAGCATCCTCAAGGCTTGTTCCCTTTACTCCCATGTAGAACTTGATCTTCGGCTCGGTACCTGAAGGTCTCACGCAGCACCAGTTGTCATCGGGAAGGTCAAAATAAAGGACGTTGGATGCAGGAAGTCCGGTAGTTGTCTTTTCACCGGTCTTCATGTCGATGATCACATCCTTCTTATAATCTCTGAATTTAAGGACTTCAAGGTCTCCGAATGCCTTGGGAGGATCATTTCTGAGTTTATCCATGAGAGCTGCTATCTGTGTTGCTCCCTCAGCACCCTTCATGGTAAGAGTGAACTGTGTCTCCTTGAAATATCCGTACTTGTCATATACCTCGATCATGAAGTCCCAAAGGGTCTTGCCCTGCTTCTTTAACCAGGAAGCAACCTCGCAAAGCATCTCCACCGCAACGATGGCATCCTTGTCACGGGCATGGGTTCCAACGAGACATCCGTAGGATTCCTCGAGGCCGAAGACATAGTTATTATCCTTATTTCCATTTTGCTCGAAGATCTTGATCTGCTCTCCGATATACTTAAATCCTGTAAGAACCTCTATGAGCTTGACATTATATGCCTTTGTCATAGGGAAGGTCATATTGGTCGTAACTATGGTAGTTACAAGTGTGGGATTCTCGGGCATAGTTCCCATGGCAGTACGCTCTCTAAGGATATATTCGGCAATGAGCATTCCGGACATATTTCCTGTAAAGGCTACATACTCGCCTGTCTTGCTGTCCTTGGCATATACTCCGAGACGGTCAGCATCGGGATCAGTAGCAAGCACGATATCAGCATCCTTTTCCTTCGCAAGCTTAAGAGCAAGCTCGAAGGCTGCGGGATCCTCGGGATTGGGATATGCGAGCGTGGTGAATTCGGGATCGGGGCCTACCTGCTCAGGGACAACATATACATTCTTATATCCGAGCTCTTCAAGGATACGTCTTACCGGCTTATTACCCGTTCCGCAGAAAGGTGTATAGACGATCTTGATGTCTCCGGCAACCTCCTTGATGATCTCAGGATGGAGACTCTGCTTCTTAAGCTCAGCCATGTACTTATCGTCGATCTCTTTTCCGATGGAGATATAAAGACCGTTCTCAACAGCCTCGTCCTTATCCATGGTCTTGCAATCGCTGTATTCCTTGATAGCAAATACTTCTCCGATTATTCCGGTATCGTGAGGAGGAGTGACCTGGGCTCCGTCCTCCCAGTAAACCTTATATCCGTTATATTCAGGAGGATTGTGACTTGCGGTTATATTGATACCTGCGGTGCAGCCAAGCTCTCTGAGTGCAAATGAAAGCTCAGGAGTAGGACGAAGCTCATCAAACACATATGCCCTGATGCCGTTAGCTGCAAGGCAAAGAGCCGCAACATCGGCAAATTCCGGGCTCATACGGCGGCAGTCAAAAGAGATCGCCACTCCCTTATCCTGAGTGCCGGCCTTGATAATGTAATTTGCAAGGCCCTGCGTAGCCTTTCTTACAGTATATACATTCATACGGTTGGAGCCTGCACCGATCACGCCTCTGAGGCCGCCGGTTCCGAACTCAAGCTCTCTGTAGAAACGGTCTTCAATCTCCTTCTCATCATTTCTGATGGCAAGAAGCTCCTGCTTGGTAGCTTCATCAAAATAATCATCGCTCAGCCACTTATCAAATTCTTCTCTGTAACCCATGTTTTCCTCCTGTATGTAAAGGATCGTTCGTAAAAAGAATATATCTAATAATACAACTTTAGAAAGCGTTTTTCCACAATTTAAGGCAGAACTCTCTCTTTTTTATTTTCTATTCACCTGACAGCAGCTTTAGTATAACGTTCGCAAAATAACTGGCCTAATGCGACGAATGCTTGCCTGAGAGTGCGTGTCAAAAAACGTAGGCGTAGCGGGCTACGCCGAGGCTTTTTCGGCACGTGCTATCAGGTGAGCAGGCAAGCATTTGGTCCAGTTATTTAAGATACGTTATACTAGTCCATTAGGCAAAAAAAACGTAACTCTGCAGCAGAAAAAGAAGGCTATGACAAGACAGCAAAAACTCCCCCGGGGCAGATGCCGGATAATCCCTGCATCTGCTCCGGGGGAGCATTTTATACTATATAAACCGGCCTGTTATATCAGATATTGTAATTATCCTTGAGAGAATCCATAAGTCCGTATTCAAGGAGGATCTCCTCAAGTCTTTCCTGGGTCATGGGAGTGGGGATCGTGAACATTTCATTCTTGTCAATGGCCGATGCCAGATTTCTGTATTCATCTGCCTGTGTGGAATCAGGCTCATACTCTATGACAGTCTTTCTGTTGATCTCTGCTCTCTGAACCACATTGTTTCTGGGAACAAAATATATAAGCTGGGTTCCGAGCTCTTTAGCGAATGCTTTCAGAAGTTCTTCCTCCCTGTCAACATTTCTGCTGTTACAGATGATTCCGCCAAGTCTCACCCCGCTTTTTGCTGCATATTTTGCAATACCCTTGGATATATTATTTGCGGCATACAGTGCCATCATCTCTCCGGATGCGACAATATAGATCTCACGTGCCTTTCCTTCGCGCATGGGCATTGCAAAGCCGCCGCATACAACATCACCGAGGACATCATAGAAAACATAATCAAGATCATCGGTATATGCTCCCTGCTGCTCAAGCAGTCCGATGGATGTGATGATGCCTCTTCCCGCACATCCGACGCCTGGTTCAGGGCCGCCGGATTCAACACATCTTATTCCGTGAAATCCGGTCTTCATAATGCTTGAAAGCTCTACCTCATCGCCTTCTTCTCTCAACGTATCAAGAACAGTCTTCTGTGCAAGTGTTCCAAGAAGAAGTCTTGTGGAATCCGCCTTGGGATCGCATCCTACAACCATTACATTCTTGCCCTTTTCCGCAAGACCCGCTGTAAGGTTCTGGGTTGTTGTCGATTTTCCGATGCCTCCTTTTCCATAGATGGCTATCTGTCTAATCTTCTCGTTCATTTTTCAAATGCTCCTTTTCATCCGTGTGAAAATGTATTTTCCGATTTGATCTCCCGCAGATATATCTGTTTTGAGATATCCTTTCCTCCGGGCAGCCCCACCGCATCTGCTCTGCATCTTGCACAGTGCCTGAATACCCTGATGTATTCTTCCGCTTCCTTCCTTACTTCGTATAGAAGCTCACACGAAGGCTCGGTGCAATGGCTCAGCTTATGCTGAGGGATCAGAGGGATTATGTTATAGACCGATGCACCGCATGCAGATACAGTCTTTGCAACCTCCCGTACATGATCCTTGTTGATCTCAGGGATAAGTACAGTATTGACCTTAACCGTGACACCCCCGGCGCTTACCTTTCTAATTCCCTCCAGCTGGTTTTCTATAAGGATCTTTGCCGCATCTACGCCCTCTATACTCTTGCCGTGCCAGATTATGAATTCGCATATCTGCGCCAGGATCACGGGATCCACTGCATTGACGGTAACAGTCAGGGAATCTATCCCCGCATCTATCACTTCCTGTGCAAGCTCTGAAAGCATCAGCCCGTTAGTACTCATGCACTTGATGATATTCGGAAATCTTTCCTTTATCCTCCGGAATGTTTCAAGTGCATAGGAAGTTGCAAGGGTATCTCCCGGACCGGCAACTCCGGCTACCTGTATCTCAGGCATCAGCTCTGTTGCCTTTTCGATCGCTGCAAGTGCTTCATCAGGTGTGATGATCTCCGAGGAAACACCCGGTCTTTCCTCCGTATCATTTATATCTCTTTTACAGAATCTGCATCCTATATTGCACCCGGGGCTCACAGGAAGATGTATTCTTCCGTTATTATTCTTGGCACCGAGAGCAAAACACGGATGTCTGGATCTTAGTTCTTCAATGGTAACGCTCATTACATCCTCCGCTTATCCGGTCAGATTTATATACTTCAGGTTTTATTCCGCAGCTGATATACAAATACTCTCCTTTAATCTATCCGCTATTTCCTTTATTCCTCCTGCAGCTTCGAAAACTCTCATTCCCTTTGAGATCACATATTCCGCAGCTTCCTGACCTATTCTGGAGACAACCAGTATGTCGCAGTCTCCCAAAGTGACAAGCATGTCATCAAAAAGCTTCGGATCATGACAGCTGCATCCGGAGCGGACCATTCTTGTTCCGATATATGTTACCCCGGGGATATTATCCTCATCCTTTTCTTCCGCGCAGGAATGCTCAGCCCCGGCCTTCACATCCGCTTCATTTTCGGATATGTCATATATCTCCCAGTATTTGGAATGTCCGAAATGTTCATTTACATACCGTCCGTCCACACTTGCAAATCCGACTCTCATTTCACATACCCGTCAAGTGCTTTTCCGTAGATATCCTCTATAAGCCTGAGCCCGCCGCTGAAGCCTGCATAATTGGTTGTAAGAACAAGTCTTACGGGGCTTGGAACAGCTACCGATAAAAACCCCATTTCCTTCTCATTTGCAAGCTTCTTATCCCAGCCTGATCCGAGGATTATGCCGTTACCCTTATGCTCTGTTTCTCTGATGATCTCCTGTGCCTTTCCTGCATCAGCTTCAAAAAACAGAGGTATCTTTCTTTTAGAGCTGGTACTCTTAAGATCATTCAGAATATCCTCACGATATTTTTCCGGAACATTATCTGTGGCAAACACTTCCTTAGGAACAACCCCGGTCTCGTGAAGAAGGAATTTTGACATTCCCACGACATAGCCCGAATCATGGAGAATATGTGCATATGAAGGAAGACCGTAACGGAACTCCAGAAGAAATGTTGCAAGATTATCTATCTCTTCGTAGTAAGCATCTATCTCATGCTGTATAAAGCTTTCAGCCTTTTTCTTGCTGATGCCCGCATTATGTGAAAGTGCAAAATCCAGTGCCCCTCTTAAGAATTTTTCTGTCTCATTTGCTCCGATAGGAACTGAATGGAACCAGTAGTAATCCTGACCGTAAAGGGTTTTGAGATGATCTGCTATGGGTTTTCCGTACCAGGGGGATACAAGGATATTAAATCCCGCTCTTGGTATCGTCTGCCACTCCTTAACCCCTCCGCTTTCCGGCCCGAACAGAACATTGACCTTAAGGCCTATTCCCTCAAGAAGTCTCTTGTATTCCCTGATGTTTCCCTTCCAGAACGGATCCTGGTAAGGAAGACTTGCGAAAAGATTGACAGTTGCAGGCTCACTCTTTGGTTCGTTTTCCTCTTCGTAAAGTGATACATACTGATCTATGATGGCGTTTACCACATGTGAATGTGACACATAGTTATTGCATTTAAATCCCGGAGTATCAACGGAAACGATGGGCTTGCCCGCGTCACTGAATTCCGATACCACGCTGTCGATATCATCACCGACTATACCGCCGGTACATCCGGTAAGAACAACCTGCAGGTCTGTATCAAGAACTTTATATGTATTTGCAATTATCTTGCGAAGCTTACCGGTACCTCCGAAGACAACATCACGTTCGGTAAAATTGGTACAGGGTGATGTATCTCCGCCCGCGTATCCTCTGCTTCTTTCATAAAAGCCCTTGACCATGTCTCCGCAGCCGGGTCCCGAATGAAGGATCGGCACCGCCCTCGGTATCGCAACAACGCTCTGAAGAGCTCCTATCGCGCAGGAAAAGCGCGGCTGCTCAATAAGTCCCATATATTCAGCCATTTACTTCACCCTCCGCTTTGCTTTCTTTATTTTCCTTATTTTCAAAAAAATAATCAGGTCTTTGCATCAGCCACCATTTTGTATATGGATTGACCGCATGCTTCTGAAGATTCTTGACAAACTCATCATTTTCGATGGTCTCCAGGATCCTCTCACCATAATCTATGATCCCCTCATAGCCCATGCTGTAATGCTCATCGCCGACGAGAAGACTGGGGATACCGTATTTTGCCCCCCAAAGAGTCATTCCGCCGTGTCTGGACAAAAGAATATCCGGATGAAGCTTTCCCAGAGAATTTGCAAGCTCATATTCCTGCTTGGAGCATACCCTGTAATTCCTGACATTACCGTAATCCTCGACTCTCTGATTCAACTGGTCATTTTCAAGCCTGCCGGAATCAAAGAGAGAATCATGATGGAATATCGAAGCTCCGACTGCATTTATTCCGAGTTCTCCCAGAACGGATAAAAGCGCATGGCCATGCGCGGCACCTCCGGTAACATATGCAGTTTTTCCTTTAAGCTTCTCCTTCAGCTCATTGATCCTCGGGAGATATTTATCCTTCTTTTCTTTGATCACCTGCTCTGCGATATCCTCTTTTCCAAGAAGCTTTCCGAGAGCCCTGAACCATCTGTCCGTCTGAACAATTCCATATGGAGGAGCTGTCTCTATCTCAGGGACTCCGAAATCCTGTTCAAGCACCGCAGCCAGATAGCTACCGAGGGTAGAACATGCCTGGACCGTTGCGACGGCTTCGGATGCATGATTCAGATCCTTCAGAGTTGAGAAGGGAGTGATATATCTGGGCTTGCATCCAAATGGAGCGAACCAGTCACTGAAGCGGTCACTTCCCCAGAAATTGATAACGTTGATGGTGTCGGTGTTTTGGGACGAAGGCTTGTTTATAAGCTTCCTTGCGATCCCGTGATAAGCAGCATCAAAGCCGGTAGTCCATACCCTGGAGCGGAAGCCTTCGCAAACGATCGGAACGATGGGAATTCCGAGTTCGTCCTCAAGTTCATCGCATACGCTCTCAACATCATCGCCTATTATTGCCGCAGCACACGTGGAGAGAACAAATATGACATTAGCGTCAGTCCTTTCCTTAACTTCCCTGATCGTCTTCTCAAGCTTTGTGAGGCCGCCGTATACGGTATCCTTTTCCCTTAGATTTGTTGAAAAGACTCTTCTTGTTAACGGTGTTTCCACTCCCCTTAAGCCGGAGTTAACAAGATAGGTGAAGTTGTATTCATGAAGGCAGGTGGAACACCCTACCGGCCCGTGCTCTATCACCGCAGCATCCTGAATAAGCACGGTCATACAGGCAGCCTTTGTTATGGAGCAGCCGGCGCACTGCTGGAATGAACGCTCCACGTCCTTCAAGGTTCCGTTATGCGCTCTGCTCACAAGCTCCTTAGCCTCACCGTCAAATGCGGTTATCGACCCCGTCCTTATCTCTCTTATCTCCACTGCAGGCAGTGAAAGATTTGGTTTTGACATTTTAGTTTGTCCTCCTCTTGCCAAAGTCTGATCCTTTGATCATTTTATTAATATAAAAAGAGGCTGCCGGAATCAGGGCTGATGAAACCCTTATCCTGACAGCCTCCGGTTTTCCGGTCAGCTTATGTCTGCGTCTTTATAATCTGTGTTTTTCCGTTTTATCCATCTGGATAACTTTTCCGTCCTGTACTATCAGCGTTACAGTCCCGTACCGCATTCCGTGAAGCAATTCGTTCAACGTCCTGACATTATTCTCAGACAGTTCCGAGGATGCGCTCTCCGGCCGGCCGGCCGCTGTTTCATATCTTTTATCCGTTTCAGGTGATGCTGGCATTTTTGCTCTCCTTAAAAACAACAATTGCTTTAACGAAATGATTGTAGGTTGCAGACATGCTTTTGTATAATCCATAAATGTTATTTAAGGTTATAGGAAAGGCCTATAACCTCAAATAAAAAGCTCTCCGCAGCCGAAGAGCTTCTGATCAGTGAATATCCGGGTATTTACCCCAGGATCTTATCCTTGTATTTGATTATCTCTTCGATATATTTCTTCCCGATAGAGCTGATCACCGAATTTTTTCTGGATATATATCCTATGGTCATCATCTCATCAGTATCAAGCTTAAGAGCGCAATAATCATTACCGTTAAGTTCCTCGCAAAGAATACCGCTGCAAAGAGTATAACCGTTTACGCCCTTTGCAAGATTGAGCATCGTGGCACGGTCATTAGCTCTTATGACCTGCTTGTACTGATGGGTACTCATCACTTCCTCTGCATAATATGCCGAGTTGAATTCTCCCTGATCAAATGCAAGACAGGGATAATCATCCAGTTCTTCAAGAGTCACGGCATCACCTGTTTTAAGCTTTTCCCTGGCAAGAGGATTCTTTTTGCTGATATATACGTATATGCCGCACTCAAACAGCGGTGTGAATTCAAGTCCTGCCTCAGCCAGGACCTTTTCAAGAACTCTTTTATTGAAATCATTAAGATACAGGATTCCAAGCTCGCTCTTCTGATTCCTGACATTGGATATGACTTCATGAGTCTTGGTCTCATGCACCTCGAACTCATATTTTTCATATCCGTAGGAATTGACAAGCTCAATGAATGCCTTTATGGCAAATGAATAATGTTGCATGGAAACGCTGAACTGTCTTTTGACATTTGTCTTGGAGATGTATTTCGCATCAAGAATATCAGCCTGTTCCACTACGGATCTTGCATATCCGATAAATTCCGCTCCCTTAAGGGTAAGTGAAACGCCGCTCTTAGTTCTTGTGAAGATATCAAATCCGATCTCATCCTCCAGCGCATGGATCGCACCTGTAAGAGAAGGCTGAGAAATGAATAATTTTTTTGCCGCATCATTCATGGAATTTTCCTTTGATACGGCGATAGCATATCTTAGCTGATTAAGTGTCATATATATACCCGGATTGTAAATGTGCTCTGTTATATCCGCCGTTAACGCAGATACTTTAAGTGTTCTGTACTGCCAAAAACAACCTGCAGTTTTTTATTTATTATTTAATACCACTTTTACATCAGAGCCGCAATCATAAAATCCGACGGTATCTGAATCCGAGATGACATTGATGCCTAGAATATCGTAAAGTCTGTGATATACCTTGAAATCACTTCCCTCATATCCTGTGCACCCAAGGGAAATAAGATATTCTCCGCCCTGGAGCATCATCTTCTGCCTGAAGGTGATCTCGAATTCATCACCCGCAACTGCACTTTTATCAAAGGAATGTGATACCAAGGAATTGGTGCCTGTTATCTCCACTCCCCTTACGTTCTTGACAGAGCATGCAAAGATGGGAGCGGGTATATCTTCAAGAGCCTTCACGGTCATATGAACCGTATACTCCGTACCTTTCACTATCGCTGATGTCTTTTTACCGCTTTCGTCGGTAATATAGTATGACGTTATCCTGGCCTTACCATTCCCGTACTCGAGAGTATCATTTTCTCCGGTTTCAACTATCTGAGTTTTGCCCTCTTCAGCCTGTCCGGCGAGTATCTGCTTATATTTATCGATCATCTCCTTGGGGCTTCCGCTTCCGAGCATTTCTCCCTTGTTGAGAAGATAAACCCTGTCACAGTACCTGGAAATAGAACTGAGATCATGACTTACAAAGAGAATAGTCTTACCCTGGGACTTAAACTCTTCAAATTTTCTGTAGCACTTGGCCTGAAAAAATACATCACCGACACTGAGTGCTTCATCAACTATCAGTATCTCCGGATCGATGTTGATCGAAACGGCAAATGCAAGCCTTACAAACATACCGCTTGAATATGTTTTGCAGGGCTGGTATACATAGTCACCTATATCAGCAAAAGCGAGAATATCATCTATTCTCGAATCGATCTCTTCCTTGGAAAAGCCCATCATGGTACCGTTCAGATATATGTTCTCGATACCGTTATAATCCATATTAAAACCGGCTCCAAGTTCAAGAAGCGCGGAAATTCTTCCATTAACCTTAACAGTTCCGGAAGTCGGAGTCAGAACTCCGGTAAGGATCTTAAGCAGAGTGGATTTACCCGACCCGTTTGTGCCAATGATGCCGACGGTCTCACCCTTTTTTACGGCAAAGTCAACGCCGTTAAGGGCATAGTGATACTTAAAGCGCTTATTCTTTCCGGTGAGTCCGAAGGCATCCAGCATGCGGTCACGGTTGCGCTCATAAAGCTTGTATCTCTTTTCTATTTTCTCCGCCTTTACGGCATATTCTTCATTCATTTGATTTAAACTGTTATTCTCTTCCGGTGTATCATTGCTGCCAAGACATCCTGCATATTAGAAGTCTGCTTTCTTACAGAACATCGGCAAAATGTGGTTTTAATCTCTTATAAATAACTGCACCTATTCCAAAGAGCAATGCACATATTACCCAGAAATAGACCGTGGAGAAAAAATTCTCGAAGAACCATACTCCTCCGTAGATTGAATTACGATACCCATTAACAATGTATATAACAGGATTGAGCTTAAGTATTCCGAGGATAACCGGATCGGATATCATTCCAAGATCCCACATTATGGGAGTTGCCCAAACCAGTATCTGTAGAAGAACATTTATAAGCTGTCCGAGATCCCTTACAAATACCACAAGAGAACATGTGGTATAGCAAAGAGCAAGAGCCAGGACGAATGTACATGCCGAAAAATAAATGACCTGTATCCAGTATATATTGGGATAGTATCCGCAAAGCACTGCGGTGATCATCAGCAGAACAATAAAGAACACATGGGTAAGGAGTGCCGCAACAACCTTGATGATGGGAAGAACGCTTATCTTGAACACAACCTTCTTAACAAGGTAACTGTACTCAAGAAGAGCATTTGTACCTGTTGACAGTGCCTCGCTGAAGAAAAACCAAGGAACCATCCCGCATGTAAGAAATAGCACAAACGGGACATCTGATCCGCTGCTCCTCGCTCCCTTCATTATGGTCCCGAAGACAAAATAGTATAGCCCGATCGTCACAAGGGGCTGGATGAACGCCCAGATAACGCCCATATAAGAACCAGCATAACGCCTTTTGAAATCATTTCCCGCAAGCTTTATTATCAGTCTTCTGTTCTGCCATATTTCAACAGGCAGGGTGACTATCTTGTCATACTTGATAACAAAGAAAAGTGATGAAACCACGATTATCGAAAGCGATATGATCTTCTTGATAAGCTCCATCCCGGGATCCGCACCCGGATCTGTGTTGACATGAAGAAGAACGCCTGCCGTAACTGCGGCAAACGCTATAAGAACCAGCGCGATTATGATCTTTTTTCTTCTGATCGCAGGTGATGTCATTACTTTGCAAACTGCTCCTTAAACGGAGGCCATTTTGTATCCCTGTCGGAAAAGGTAAGCTCCATCCCCTCTGCTATAGGCCATTCAACTCCGACCTCAGGATCATTGTACATAATACCGCCTTCATCTCCGGGCGTATAGAAATCACTGCATTTATAGCAAAATTCCGCATAGTCGGAAACAACAAGGAATCCGTGTGCAAAGCCTGCAGGAACGAGGAATTGCTTTTTGTTTTCCTCCGAAAGAAGAACTCCCTTCCACTTCCCGAAAGTCGCAGATCCCGGTCTGAGATCAACCGCAACATCGAATACTTCTCCCTTGATGACCCTTACAAGCTTGGTCTGCGGATGATTGATCTGAAAATGAAGTCCGCGAAGAACACCTTTCTTGGAAGCCGACTGGTTATCCTGTACGAACACCGTATCAATCCCGGCCTCTTTAAAATCATTGTAGTTGTAGGTCTCCATAAAATATCCTCTGCTGTCACCGTGGACAGTAGGAGTTATGACCTTGAGTCCTTCGATCTCACATGTTTCTACGGTTATCTGTCCCATTGTTTTCTCCTGTAAAAAAATTTTTGGGCATCACGGAAATATCAGTAATACATGATATCAAAATCAACGTTTCCGTTTATTCCGTCAATATGTCCTTTTGATGTGTACTGCCACATCGAATAATATCCATTATACAACGGTGTGCTCCTGTATTCCGCAAGCCACACATTGTAACGGTCAAGCCTTGAT
This sequence comes from uncultured Lachnospiraceae bacterium, assembly GCA_946531495.1. Classification (GTDB taxonomy): domain Bacteria; phylum Bacillota; class Clostridia; order Lachnospirales; family Lachnospiraceae; genus AC2028. Next base: position 22,830 of record CAMNAQ010000012.1, read on the forward strand.
GCATCCATATTATTGGCAAGCCAATACCTGCATGCATACACGCCTCCGGCCTGTCCGGAGTTTTCCAGCGTTCTGCAAAATGCTTCACAGACAAGAGTTCTGGTTTCCGCATCTATCAGGTCACCTCTTCCGCCGTTTGATCCTTCAACATCCAGATATATCGGAAGTTCAAGATCAAAGCCCTCACACATCTCCATAACAGCGGAAGCCTCTTCAACGGCCTCAGCCTCGGTTACAGCCTGTGTGACAAAGTATACGCCCACCTTGAGCCCCGCGCGCTGAGCACCGGATACATTGGCTTCAAAATATTTATCCCTGACAATGGTGCCGGTAACGGAGCCCCTGTAGCCTGCTCTTACTATAACAAACTCTATACCGGATTCCCTTACCTTATCCCAGTCTATATCGCCCTGCCAGCTTGATACATCGATTCCCGCACTGTGATTGGTTCCGCCCGCCTGAAGCGTAACGATCTCTGTCCTGTCGGAATCCTCTATTGCATCCGCTCTGGAGGCTGTGTCCTCTATTGCGGCATTGATTTCCTCCTCAGTCTTAATCAGCACTGAGATGTCCGCTATAGGTATGTATTCTACTCTGTCTTTTACCGTCACTCTTGTTGAGTGAAGCGGTACTCTGTAACCCTCAACAGGCTCAAGAGTAACATCATAATCTCCCGCAGCAAGCGTACCGGCATAAATGATACCATCCTGATCAAGATCTCTGTAACGCGTCGTGACATCCGAAGAGTCAACCAGCTTAATGTTAAATGACACTCCCGTCACAAGATCTCCGTTCGGATCAAGCACCAGAACGCGCAGGTCCCTGTCAACGCTGGTAGCCATGATAGACAGATTACCCGACTGATCCATTGCAGCGTTAAACGCATCGCTGTGTTCAACATCAAAAAAAGTCGGATCATTCATATAGCCGTATGGGTCTCCTCCGATCAGATGTCCATCCAGAGGCGTCACCTGAGATGAGACTGCAGAACCGATCTGTCCCGTCGAAGATGCATCCTGCGAAGCTGCAGTACTCTCCTGTACGGAAGGAGCGGAGGATCCGGTATTTGCTTTCCAATCATAAGTGCAAAGGAGCACTATCAGTACTATTAAAAGTACCGCTCCCATACTGCCGAGAATTGTCAGGATCCTGGACCTAGAGTCCATTTGCTACCTCTTTTAAATACTGACCGTAAGCTGTCTTGCTGAGGGGCTCGGAAAGCTTAAGGAGCTGTTCCTTATCAATAAATCCCCTCTTATATGCTATCTCTTCTATACAAGATACATAGAGCCCCTGACGCTTCTGGAATGCGGCAACGAAATCTGCGGCATCAAGAAGACTGTCATGATTACCGGTATCAAGCCATGCGAATCCTCTTCCGAGAGTTTCAACATGAAGAGTTCCTCTGTTAAGGTACTCGTTATTGACACTTGTGATCTCAATCTCGCCTCTTGCGGAGGGCTTTACATTAGCGGCAATATCCACGACATCATTGTCATAAAAGTAGAGGCCGGGTACGGCATAATTGCTCTTGGGTTCCTTTGGCTTTTCCTCGATGGAAATAGCCCTTCCCTGAGAATCAAATTCAACAACGCCATATTCTCTGGGATCTCTTACATAGTATCCGAAGATCGTGGCACCGGGCTCTGAAGATGTTCTGTCTGCAACTGCACGGAGCACCTTGGAAAAGCTCTGTCCGTAGAAAATATTATCCCCTAAAACCAGTGCGACCGGATCACTTCCGATAAAATCCTTGCCTACTATGAAGGCATCGGCAAGTCCTCTGGGCTGGTCCTGAATCGCATATGAGAAGTTCATTCCAAGCTGCTCACCTGTTCCGAGGAGTTCCTCAAAGACGGGCAGGTCCCTGGGGGTGGAGATGATGAGCACCTCTCTGATCCCGGCAAGCATCAGTGTTGAAAGAGGATAATAGATCATCGGTTTGTCATAAACCGGCATGATCTGTTTGGAGATTGCTTTTGTAAGTGGATAAAGTCTTGTGCCGCTTCCGCCGGCAAGTATGATACCTTTCATTTGCAGTTCCTTTCAAAAAAAACTTTCTTTTTTTCAGGCAAAAGAATTTAGAAAAACGAATGATCATCAGATCTCTTTCCTTGATCCGTACATATTCTCATAGTATTTCTGATAATCTCCGCTTGTGACGCCTTCCATCCATTTTTGGTTTTCGAAATACCACTTGATGGTCTTCCTGATGCCTTCCTTGAACATTGTCTCAGGCTCCCAGCCGATCTCAGCCTTAATCTTGTCCGGAGCAATGGCGTATCTTCTGTCATGTCCCTTACGATCCTCTACATAAGTGATAAGGTCTTCATTTATGTGAGCCTTTCTGGGATCCGAATCGGGAAGTTCTTCCTTCAGGACATCAAGAATGGTATGGATTATCTCAATATTCTGCTTTTCATTGTGTCCGCCGATGTTATAAGTCTCGAATAGCCTTCCCTGTTCCTGAACCATATCGATAGCCTTGGCGTGATCCTCAACATAAAGCCAATCACGCACATTCTTGCCGTCTCCGTACACGGGAAGTTTTGCACCCTTTAATGCATTGTTGATCATAAGAGGGATGAGTTTTTCCGGGAACTGGTAAGGACCGTAGTTATTGGAGCAGTTGGTGATATTTGCAGGGAAGTGATACGTATCCATATATGCCCTTACAAGCATATCGGAGCTGGCCTTGGATGCGGAATAAGGACTGTGAGGGCTGTAAGGAGTCGTCTCGTAGAAGAATGCATTCTCATCCTCCGGAAGAGAGCCATATACCTCATCAGTGGATACATGAAGGAACTTCTTTCCCTCAGGATAGGTTCCGTCTTCCTTCTCCCACGCATCACGTGCACATGCAAGCATGATTCCCGTTCCGAGAACATTGGTGCGAATGAAGGTCTCAGGATCTTTTATGCTTCTGTCCACATGGGATTCAGCCGCAAAGTGTACAACGCGGTCGATATCATTTTCATCAAATATCTTCTTGATCGCATCCTTGTCGGTAATATCCGCCTTTACAAATGTGTAATTATCCCTGTCTTCAATGTCCTTCAGGTTCTCAAGATTACCTGCGTAGGTAAGAACATCAACGTTTATGATGCGAATCTGGTCATCATACTTTTTGAACATGTAGTGGATGTAATTGGATCCTATAAATCCTGCGCCACCTGTGACTAAATAAGTTCTCATTTTCTTCTCCTTTGTAAGTCGATCCCCTTTAAAGATCGGATCAAAATAAATCTATTAACGAAATGCCCCTGGTAATTCACATATCATGTGTAGCGAAGGTTCAGATCAACACTTCCGCTCACTCCGGATATTGTTCCCTTGTCCGTATACTGCCACATATCATATCGCCCCGTATATCCGCAAACCGATGAATAATGTGCAACCCATATCTTGTAATTTCCAAATTGCGAAGTATCCATCTTGGTATCAAGCCATGTTTTATTTGCATATATGCCTGCGGTATACCCGGCGCTCCTAATAGTCTCACAGAACGCGATGATGACCGATGTTCTTGCAGCCTTGTCTATTCTGTCGCCTCTTCCGCCGCTTGGTTCCACATCGATGAATACCGGAAGATCGATCGAATAGTTCCTGATTCTGTCGATGACCATCGAGGCTTCGTATACGGCTTCAACATCATCTATCGCCTGTGTCACAAAGTAAACACCTACTTTAAGTCCTGCGCCTTTTGCTCCATTGATATTCGCAACGAATCGCGAATCATCTATGAGCGCACCGGCTGTTGAGCCTCTGTACCCTACTCTAATGATCACATATTCAACACCGGAGGCTTTTACGGCAGCCCAGTCGATATTACCGTTCCACTTTGATACATCGATTCCGAGAACGCCTGACGTTGATGTCATCTTTCCATCGGCTGCGAACATATACGTCACACCCTGGATCACCTGGGTTCCGGTGACCGGTTTTCCTTCGGCATTATAATAATATGTGCTTCCGTCTATCGTCTGCCAACCGTTATACATCGTTCCGGTTATGATATAGAATTTATCAAACTTATCATAATCGGCATATGTGGCTTTACGGTATTCTCCATTCTCAAGGACATACACTTCATTTCCCGAATTATCCTTAAGTACCGTCGACATATCAACATCACTGACCGAAACGGAACATGTTGCGGTAGCTGTCGCAGTTTCTGTCAATGTTCCCGTCTTTTCGGTGACTGCCGTGACAGTTATCGTTGCATGACCTCCCGCTATTGCGGTTATTGTTACCGTTTTATCGGAAACAGAGGCTTTGGCAACGGTCGTATCGGACGACTCGACCGACAGAGCACAGCTGCTTGCAACGGTAATCGAATAGCTTACGGTAAAGGTTCCCGTACCACCTGCCTTCAGGGATAGTGATGTCTGTGACAGATTCACGGATATCGTAGGCTTTTGATCCTTGTCATCGTTACCGGATACATCAGCTGTATAGACGATATCATCAAGTATATCCTGTGACAGACAGGCAAGAGGATTTTTTATAGTATCCTTTGAAATCTC
>CAMNAQ010000013.1 GCA_946531495.1 uncultured Lachnospiraceae bacterium
TAATTCATACATAAGTTGCATATAGACGATTGCTGATCCGGGAAAACGTCAGAGATATGATCAAAGATAAAACATGAAAAAACACCTGATAATGCCATGGATACGCTAAGTATCAGGGCAGATAGACTTCAAATTCCATTTCCGTACCTGACAGGTCTGAGCGGGCATAAATATCCCCGGATAGTCTGCGCACTATCTCATAGCATTCGAACAACCCGATACCGCTGCCCGGAACGCCCTCGGAATTAGAGCCTCTCCAGAAGCTGTTGAAAATATAAGGCAGTTCCTTCTCATCGAGAACCTTGCCCTTGTTTTTTACCGAAAAATAATATCCCTCTTCACCTCTACGGATATTAACGGATATGCCTTTACCGTCACCATACTTGATCGCATTTTCCATAAGCTGCGACAGCACTCTGCATATGCCGTCCTTATCGCTGCTGATCATGGCATTGCTTTCTATCGTAAATGTATGAGGTATCTTGAGAACATCAAGTCTGTTATTGTATTCCTCATTCAAAAAATCTGTAAGTTCACTCAGGTAAAAGGTACTGATATTCGGTTCAAAAGCAACAACACCGCCCGAAGCTTTATCAATCAGTTCCTTAACTATCGCTGTTATATCATCAGCATTTTTGCTGATCTTTGCTGCGACCTCGGCATCGCTTTGATTAACCTTTCCGTCAGGCTGATACATTCCGGTTTCAATTGCTTCGGAATACAGCTTGATATTGGAAACCGGAGTCTTAATACCGTGGGCAATTGTCGTAAGCATTGTGAGATGATCCCTGCTAAGTTCATTGATCCTGTTGCGGTCACTGACAAGCCTGTCATTAAGCATGTTGATGCCCCAGGTGAATCTGCCGAAATATCTGTTTTTGGTCTCGGGGATCTTCTCAGTCAGCTGGTTTTTGGATAATTTCTCGGGATATGATGAGAGTGTGTTAAAAGGCTCAAGCACATAGCATGCGATATATGTGCATATACCCATCAAAAGAAAAAATACAGCCATGAAGCTTATATTCATTGCAAGCCACAGATCACCGTATCTTGAACCGTTATACTCAAAAACCATGAACCCTTCGATACGTCCGTATCTTTGAAGTGTCCATAGTTTCTCATTTTCACTGTCTCTGTTCAATAGACCGACACTGCTGTCAGATTCTGCAGGAAGAAAATATACTTTTGAAGGAAGTGCCGATGAACCGTATTCGGTCTCATAGTCTGAAATATGGTCATACCATATTTCATCTATGATCTCGTTATAAACATCTACCGGAATTGCAGCATCTGCGAGAAAAGTTTTATCTTCAAATTCCGAAAAGACCCTGTTCATCAGAGCGTATGAATTCCTTTCCGAGCTCCGAACGGTAATGCCAAAGGTGATATTTGCAGCAACAAAGATCAGCGCAAAGAGAAGGATCGTAATGACATAGAGTTTTACAGCTCTCTTCATTCTCCGCCACCTCCGAACTGATATCCTACTCTCCACACCGTACGGATAAATTTAGGGTTCTTTGGATCATCTTCAAGCTTTTCCCTGAGCCATCTTATATGTACATTAAGACTGCCGACATCGCTGAAGCAGTCAACTCCCCATATCTCGTCGAATAATTTCTCCTTCTTAAGAACCTGTTCCGGATGGCGCATCATGTATTCGAGAAGCTCGTATTCCTTGCCTGTGATCTGTATCTCCGTTTCATCCTTATAGACCTTCTTAGAAGACACATCGATGGAAATGTTCTCATATGTAAGAAGCTGTCTGTCTTCCGCAAGATCATAGGAACGCTTCATAAGAGCCTTAATCTTAAGGCCCAGTACCTGAAACGAAAAAGGCTTGTCGATATAATCATCCGCACCGACTTCAAATCCGAGAACCTTGCTCTGTTCATCCGTGCGTGCGCTCATCATCATGACAGGAAGCTTCTGGTTCCTGCGTATCTCCTGAAGTGCTTCATACCCGTCCATTCCCGGAAGCATAACGTCAAGAAGCAGCATTTTAAATGCTGCTTTCCTGAGAAGATCCAGTCCCTTTTCCGCGCTCTGTTCCCACATAACGGAATAGCCTTCACGTTTCAGGAAGTCAGAGATAAGCTTGCCCAGTTCTTCATTATCTTCTATTACAAGTATGTCTGTCATCATAACCTTACACGTAAATACAAGCCATCAAAGCAACGGCCTGCAGCGTATGCTTTAATGTGTCAGGAACATGGTGCCTGCAATATTCATCCGGGTTCACATATAATTACCCACCAGGATATATTCCGGAACATCATCCGCATATCCGCCTATGGTAAATGCTACATGGATATTTCCGGTTGCATAATCTACTATAACGGTGTGAACGGTACCGCTGTTGTGAACATTGACCACCTCGTACTGATCAACCACCTCATGTGCCATTATACCCTTCATCTCAGCCACGGTAAACAGCGTGATGTCATTTACCCATCTGTTGTACTTCACAAAACGGTTGATATTTGCGGGCTCCCCGGTAAAACCATCCTGATTTCCCTTTGTTGTAAATGAGTTAACTACGCAAAGCGCTTCCGGTGTATCCCACTCAAGGCCTTCCATAAGCTCTGACTCGGATGTTCTGATGACGGATACCGCTCTTCCGGCCTCCTGCACCTCACGTGTGGCATTCTCACAGCAGAATGCATCCTTCCTGTCAGTTACGATGAGATTATTGCACCATGTAAAATCTCCGCTCTCTGCGTTCAGGAATTCAGCTGCATCTTTTGCCGTTTCGAAGTGATCCAGAGCATATCTTATCTCGAATGTATAGCATTTCTTGCCCTCATAGACAAAGGGCATCGCATTTACAGAGCCCACATCCAGTATCCCTATCATCACTCCGTCGCTGTTTATGGCAGTGATCATATCAAGCAGTCCAAGCATTGCTATCGAGGTAATACTTCCGTCCTCTCTGTTCATATGTGTCACGCTATGGATCCCTGTCATCTGATAAGAGCTTCCCAGACTCCATTCAAGATTACGCATGGTGATCCTTTCACCGCTTGAGGTAATATCTCCCGAAACAGACAGAGCGCTACATGCTGTGGGTCTCAGCGCATCCGGTATAAGCTGCATGGTCAGAGCTTCTATATAGCTGAGCTTTCCGTTTTCCAAATAGCCTTCTTCACCGCAGGATATAGCCATTGCAAAGCCTTTGATCTCCTCCCTGTATTCATCAGGTATGGATGCTTCAAGTGTAAGTATCCTTGTTTCAAGGGCCTTCATATTGATATCTCTTCCGGAAAAAGCTGATCGTATGTTTTCGAAAAGATAAGGCTCCAGAGTCTCCTCATAATCAGGCACTGCCTGCATGATCGTCATGGCATATTCCTCTCCCACTTCGGCAGGACTTCCCTTTGTATAATCGAGAGTCACATCGTAGTAGGAGGGATATTTTACTATTGTGCAAAGTCCGCGGTCTGAAGTAAAGACTCCCTCAGCATCCTGAATGGGACTGTCATCCGTATATGAAACTTCGGAATCTACATTTACAGATCCTGCCAGCCTCATCCCTCCGCTCACCGGAACTTCAGGACCTCCGCATCCGAACAAGGTCAAAAGCATGCAAATGCACAGGACAGCTGAACAAAGCTTTTTTATTCTTTTTACAAATATATGTTTATTCATTGCGGATCCTCCAGATTCTGATCTGATCTATCATTTTGAAGGATGCACTCATCACAAGTGTAATGATAAGTACGATGGATATGGGAAGAACGATCAGTGTAATAACAGGCGGTGGAGCAACCATAAATTTACCGACGCCAAGTGCTGCTCTTCCAATGTAATCAAATACAATCCTGTTAAGCGTATACGCAAGTGTAACAGCGATGAGCGTTGAAATGATCACCAGGGTAAACAGTCTGAAGTAATGCCACATCCTGATACTTCTCTTATCAAATCCCATACTTTTAAGCATTGCTATATCCGATGTTTCCTCCTCAATGAATATCTGCTCATAAAGGAAGGTCATTGAAAATAATGTGATGACCATAATGATCCCGGTCGAGGCAGCCAGCATGTCAAGCAGTCTTCCGAAGGAATTACCGAGATCGTAGTCCATAACCTGATCATAATCCCATATGGCTATATCTTCGTTAACTGCACGCATCTTCTCTATATATTCATCATATTCCGCATCAGGAACAATGATGGATTCATTGAATATATCAAAGTCGTCCGCAACGATATCGTCCTCGGGTTTACCCATATAAATACATGGAACGTGAGCAGCTCCGAGTGACTCAACATAGGCTGTCACAAGAAAATCCTTACTGACAGTCTCTGTTCCTATTCCGTCGCTTTGATAGACATCATACTCAAGAGTAACAATATCTCCCAAATCTATTCCGTCCGTTTTCTTCAGTAAATGTGATACTGCGATCTCATTTGGAAGAGACGGTATGGTTCCGCCATCCACGATCACCAGCCTGCTTATATCATAATCTCCGAAGCAGATGGAACATCCTATGCGTTCATCACCGTTTAACAGATAACCCGTCTGATCATCTATTATCTGTATATCCAGAGGAATGCCATGTTCGTTATAGTATTCCTCATAGTACAGAAAAACATTCCTGTAGCTTCCGTACAGCTCTAACAGTTTTTCTCTCAGACCGTCTTCAGGTCTTATGATGACATCCCTGTCAGCTATCTGCCAGTATGTCTTCCTGTATTCATCGCTAACAACAGAGGCTTTTAGCTGAAAAACAAGGAACAGGATGAGCATTCCTATGGTATAGCTGATTATAAGGAATATATATCTTCTCACCTTACGAATAATGTCCTGAAGAGCCAGAAATACCGGTACGGAAATCTTCTTTCTTCTGTTCAGGATCAGACCAGGTATCCTGCTGAACCTTTCTCCCCTGCCTTCACCATGAATAGTATCCATTACGGATATCCGATTCATTCTTCTCAATGAGATAAAAGCAAAGGCAGTCATAAGCAGGATGAATACAATACTCCCTATTACTCCAAGCAAAAGTATCACGCTGCTGTCGGGACTTAAGGTGTTGACTACAAACATACCGACTATGAATTTTTCCAGAGGAATACCTGCGATAACACCGATCACTCCGCCAAGGCAGGCAAAAGCTATATATTTTACGATAAAGAGGGACCTGTATGACAATGAATCCACACCTATGGCTTTCATTGTACCTATCTCTCTTTCCTCTCTCTTGATCGTGGCCTGAAGACTGAAGGATATGGACATGAATATGAGGATGATAAGAGCTATTCCCATAAGCATCATGAATATGCTCACTATAAGCGCTATCATGGCTTCATCGGTGAACATATTGCTCTTTCCGGTAGTCACATTATCTACCATGCCGCTTATCACACCATCTTCATGCAGAGCAAGAAGAGCATCGTTAAGTGACCATCCCCACTTCTGAAGAGCGGACACATTCGGGAAGGGATTTTCAAGACAGATCTCATACAGATCGGTCCTGCACATAAATTCATCACTCAGTCTTTCGAGATCACCGTCCGAAAACAGGATCTTATTGATCGTTGATGTACTGGGATCCTTGAAAATATGAGAAACAGTGAATTCATATATATTTCCCATATCGGTTGTCAGTCTGATCTTATCTCCGACTGATGTTCCCGCATTATGAGACATTACTTCAGGAATTGCGACACAGCCGTCAGTTAATGTAAAGCGCCTGTTTCCGCGGTCATAAGGGATATTCTGGTCACTGCTTACCGGTGACATCATGAAGATGTTATCGTACAGATTCGTAACCTCTCTTCTGTCAACGCCTTCGAATTCAAGTCTGGACGTACGAAGTATTATCCTCTCAGATACCAGGATCTCTGAAATCTCCGGATACTCAGCCAGGATATCTCCTATCACCTGTCTCTGTCCCTCCTCATCTGAGAAGCTCTTATCAACAGTAAAAATGATATCTGACGTATTGCACTTTTCATATGTATCATCTATTCCTGCAATAAACGTGTAGATAAATCCTGCACTGATCACGATCAGGGTTGCAGCAATGATCATAAAAAGGCACAGTACAATGTTTAAAACCACTTTTTCCTTAAGGTCTTTTTTCAACATTCTAAAATACAATGTCTTATCCTCTCTTACCATCCCATCTCTTCAAGCCATTTTCTCAGCTGTCTCTCTCTTTTCACAAGCTGTTCTGAAGACGTGTCGGCATTTCCGTTCATCTTGCCCATCATAAGCTCTCCGCGGATATCACCATCCATAAGGTAAATGATCCTGTCTGAGCATGCCGCTACTTTTTCACTGTGTGTGACCATCAGGATAGTGGCACCCTCTTTATTTGCTTCGACCAGCTCATGCAGCACTTCCATGGATGCCTTTGAATTAAGCGCACCTGTCGGCTCATCCGCAAAGAGAACCTTAGGACTGTTTATAAGTGCCCTTGCAAGACATGCCCTTTGAAGCTGACCTCCGGATACCTCCGTGATCTCACGCTCTGCCGTCTCGATAATGCCAAGCCTTCTCATTAGCTCTTCCGCTTTTTTATTCACCTCATCCCTGCCGGCCAGGCCTGCCTGATACCCCGGAAGAACTATGTTATCCATGATGGTAAGCTTCTTCATCATGTACATCTGCTGAAAGATGAATCCCATCTTCATAAGTCTCAGCCTGGTCAGCTGCTTTTCATTCATTTTGGATATGTCTTCTCCGTCAAATATGACCTTTCCCGCAGTCATGTCATCCATACCGCTTATGGTGTAGAGCAGTGTGGATTTGCCGGATCCGCTGGGCCCCATTATCGATACGAATTCTCCCTCTTCGATCTTAAGATTTATATTTTGAAGCACGTTATTGCTGTATCCGTCGACTATATATGTCTTGCACAGATCCTTTGCTTCCAGACAGATATTACCCATTTTGTTGTATCTCCTCATTACTGCTATTGCCTGTTTTATGTATTTCTTTTAATGCATCCGTATTTATCACGGTCTGTACATACATCCGCATATTTACCTTGCAATACTATATTAACAATCCAATTCTTAAAAAATCTTTAAACAGGGGAAACAGAAACAGGGGGACGGTTCCGGTGTTTCAAATCTTGAAACACCGGAACCGTCCCCCTGTTTATTCGTTCACTCGCGGTTTTTGAGAACCTCGGCAGGTGTGAGTCTGCCAAGCTTTCCCGTAAGAAGAAGGCTTACAAGACTGTAGAACAATAAGATCGCACAGAAGATGATCAGATAATAAAACCACTCATAATCAAGATACATTCCGCATGCAACATTTACTATGAACATGGGAAACATTCTGTCTGTGATCATCTTGGCTATTGGAATGCTTATAAGCGCCCCAATGATAACGACTGTTCTGTTGCCATCCAGATAAAGTCTCTTAACTTCCCCGTCCCTGTATCCGAAGATCTTAACAAGCGATATCCCAAACGACGCCCTGTCGATCATCACAGATGTCATCAGATATATTACAAGACAGAATATTGCTGCACTCATAACCATCAGCAATGTGAAAAGCGGCGCCATCAGATCTACAAATATTCCGGATGCCTTGTCTATATCCTCCTTCGTCGTCACAGAATACAGTCTGTCATCCTCTATATCAAGCTCCCTGTCAGACATGACAACGTTGAAATAGTCATCGTCTTCACCAAAAAGTTCCCTGCAGCTGTCAATATCCATGAACACTGTAAGTCCCACCGAATAAGGAACAATACCTTCCACCGTAAAAGCATAATCCATGTCATTCGCTGTATCGGTAAGTATCAGCTTATCCCCTATACCCAGTCCGTATCTTGTCGCTACGGCATCCGATATGACAAGTCTGTTTTTTCCGCTGACAGGAGTCACGTTTATATAGGGATTGTCATCATCTATACCCATTATCGTGACATCAAGAGTATATCCCAGGTTCTCCTTTTTCAGGGATGTCACAAAGCATGCTTCACCGCCCTCGGGGACTTCCTTTGTGGGATACTTGTAGGTATACATGTACCTGTATCTTGTATCCTCACTGGAACGGTCTCCCACACTCCTGCAAAGCACATAACAGTTAAGTCCAAGCATGAATATCAGAAGAGATATCACCATTCCTATAACGACAGTCAATGCCGTCCTTCTTTCACGGAGCATCTGCCTTATCCTGAACTTTCTGATAAACGGCATATTCGGAAGACTGATATCCCTTGAACGCGAAACCTTCTGCTCATTCCTGATAAGAGATAGTGCAGTTCTCGAAAGGCTCTTATTGATGACAAGGAAATTCACAAGGATGCTTACAACAGGAGGCATCACAACGGCATATATGACCAGATAAGCGGGGACTATGCGGTCAAATACAGGTATGGAATAATATGCATATGAATCTGACATCTGCCATTTGCTTCCAATCCCGCTAAGTCCGGTCAGAGCTCCGCACACACCTCCGATAAATGAGATGATCGTAGGCATGAATACATAATGCTTCATCAGATCCTCTTTCCTGACGCCGAGAGCATACATAGCGCCTATGGTACTGCTCTCCTCCTGAATCTGATGTATTACGAATACCGAAAGAACATATGTAAAGAGCATTATCACTATAATGCCTGCCACAAGCCCCACAGTTTTGTTGATCTCTATATCTCCCGCAGCTCCTCCGATCCTGAGATTATCTTCCTTAAGCATAAATGATGTCAGATTATCGGGTGAATCCGCAAAAATCTCATCCAGAAGCTCATCGGACTTTTCCTTAAGCTCATTTACACCGTCATAAAGTTCACCTGCACCGTCATATAATTCTTCCGTTCCGGAGAAGAGTTCGGATACGCCTTCCCTAAGCTCTGCTGATCCGTCGTATGCTTCATGCGTTCCGTCTCTGAACTCAGCAACTCCATTCACAAGTTCAGAGGCTGCGGCGCCGGCTCCCGGGATCATGCCGACAGAATTTCCGAAATCCTTCACCCCATCATAGAGTTCATCACTCGCATCCGCAAGCTCTCCAAGGCCTTCTTCAAGCTCAGATGCACCGTCAAGGATTTCACCTGCGCCATCAAAAAGCTCCCCGGTACCGTCATAGAGCTCTGATGCACCGTCTACAAGTTCATTTATGCCATCTGTTATCTCGTCTCTTTTACCATAGGTATCTTCAAGAAGTTCAAGATAATAAGGATTATCAACCGATCTGTAATCAAACTCAAAATCCCTGATCATCTGCTTTAGATCATCACTGCTCATAGTACCGTTCAGTATAAAAGCATATGTATAATCTTCACTTCCGGCTTTTCCGGAATCTTTTATATATTCATATCCTTCATGTGAAACAAATCCTGTACCGAATACCGTGCTGTCTATTGCAGCATCCGTCAGCTTCCTGAGAGGAGCATCATAATCCACCGAACTTCCTATTCCGGCAACCGTAAGGCCGATGCCTCCGGTATAGATAACATCTCCGACACTGATGTCATGTTCCTCACAGTATCTTTTCTCAAGCACGATCTCATCCGGATTCCCTGCATATGTTCCGCAATCAAGTACTACAGTATCGATAAGCTGCCTGTTTTCAAACACCCTGATCACGGAACCGTCATCAAGCGTCAGATCATAGCTTATATGCGGTTCAACGGTCACTCCCGCACTCTTTATCTCCTCCAGTTCATTTTCCGACAGAGGATTAAAAACAGCAAACTGTCCGTCTTCCAGATGAGTTCTGATCTGGTTATTTTCGGTTCCCGTTATAACTATCTCCGCGGCATCCACAAGAGCAACTATTATGTACATGCACAGTGCGATCATAAGGAACAGAGATCCCAGTCTGAAGAAATCTGACCTTATCTGCCTTGGAAACCTTTTTCTTAGTATCCTGTTCATTACAGATCCTCCAATTCACAAGCGGGAACTCTTGTCTCGTTCAAATACTCGGTCTTAACAACACCGTCCTTAAGGAATATCACCTTGTGGACCATATTCTTGATGGAGTTGTTATGCGTAACTATAAGCATTGTGGTTCCGTACTTTTCATTTATCTTTTCAAGAAGAACAAGGATATCCCTGGATGTAGCAGAATCAAGAGCTCCTGTAGGTTCATCACAAAGAAGCAGCTTGGGATTTTTGATAAGAGCCCTTGCTATGGCACATCTCTGCTGCTGTCCACCGGAGAGCTGGGAAGGGAATTTGTTCTGATGCTCTGTAAGTCCCAGTACATCAAGAAGTTCACCCATATCAAGAGGATCCTTGGTAAGATATTCGCATACCTGGATATTCTCCTTAACAGTAAGATTAGGCACCAGATTATAGAACTGGAAGATAAAGCCAAGGTTATCCCTTCTGTAATCTGAAAGAGTCTTATTTTTCATTCCGAATACTTCTATGCCGTCAACCTTAATAGAGCCGGAATCCATTACGTCCAGGCCTCCGATGCAGTTTAAAAGAGTGGATTTTCCGGAACCTGATGTTCCCTGTATTACACACATCTGCCCTTTTTCAACACCGGTATTTACGCCCTTTAATACCTGTACATAGCTCCCGCCGGAGCCATAGCTTTTCTTGACATTCTTGATCTCCAGATACATTTTTTCCTCTCCTTTTTCAACATAACGCTGTTATGTAAATGTTATTTTTTTCCGCTTCCCGAAAAAGATACCTCTTCTCAGGAAGCGGCCAGTTTCCGAACTATGATCTGACTGTCATTTCTTTACCATTGCCAGCTGAACCCATCCCATTACGAGATAATTGAGTATGCTGCGGAGTCTTTTCTTGGCCTTTTTAACATCCCTCTCATGCTCAATAACGTGGATAAAAGCATCGATTGAGATATGTGCCATCCAGTGGGACATATATTTATCGTATGTATATCCCTTAAGAGAAGCCATCATCGGGGGAATGGAATTTTCCACCAGGGTAACGAACTCATCTACCACATTTTCATATACCGTATTTTCAGACGCTGTCAGCAAAAGCATAAAGCTGTCATAGTTATCGTATATATGTCCGACGATCCTGTCACTTATCTCACTGTGGTCCATGTCGACCCCTTCAAAGGAATCAAGCTTCGATGCCTCTTCAATATCTTCCTTAAAGTGCTGGAACAGGATCTGCTTGAGACCGTTAAGGGGCGGATCCACTATTGCGGCAAAAAGATCTGCTTTGTTCTCAAAGAAAAAATATAATGCCCCGGTAGTAAGTCCGGCATCCGCACATATGCTTCTGAGAGAGGCTTTATTGTAGCCTTTCTCAAGAAACTCCTTCTTTGCAGACTCTATCAGTAACTGTCTTGTTCCCTGATCTGTTTCTTTGCTCATTAAAATAACCCAAAATAAGATAACATCGTTACGTAACGATGTTATCTTAAATAATTTTCACTTATATGTCAATATAATGTTTGCAGCATCCGGAATAATTTTACCAAGCAATTACTTTCCGGAGAGTGCGACAACCAGCTTCACTCTGTCATGAATGCCTGTCTTATCATAGATCGAGGATATGTAATTTTTTACGGTTCCTTCGGAAATAAACAGCTTGTCCGCGATCTGTCTGTTTGTGAGACCGTCCGCAAGCAAAACGGCGATCTCTCTTTCACGATCTGTCATCTCGTCATACAGATTTGTCTGTGTGTTTTTGGACATAAGGGCTGTAAGCCTTGACATGACCTTGGGATCAAGAACGCTTATCCCGCTCATAAGCTGTGACACAGCTCCAAGGATGGCATCCTTACCGCTGTCCTTAAGGAGATATCCGTCGGCACCGTTACTGATGGCATCCGTGATATTCTTATCATCATAAAAGGTTGTAAGCACAAGGATCCTGATCTCAGGATACATGCGTTTTACATGTCCGATCAGCTCTATTCCTCCCATGCCCTTCATATTCAGATCAACCAGTGCAATGTCGCATTCCGTAGTTTTGAGAATATCAAGCGCTTCATGTCCTTCATGCGCTTTCCCGATTATCTCCATATCATTTACGGACAGTATGATCTCGAGACTGTCCAATAGCATATTCTCATCATCGACAAGCAATACTCTGTACATATTTTGCTCCAATATATTTTTTTTTAGAACACGTGAGGATCAAATATCTCCCTGCCTGCAACCGTGTTCCGTTATCCTGATGTCCCAAGGAAGCTCAGGAATCCTGAAGATGTTCAGCCGTTCTGAAGAAGCGGTAATTCTATCACGGAATGAAAACCGTCGTCATTCCAAAACTCAGTGCTTCCTCCGCATCTTTCGGCATATGATGTCAGCTTCTTAAGTCCAAAGCCTTCACTGATCCTGCGCAGACTGTTTTCTTCATTAAATCCGCTTTCGCCGTTATCCGTAACACTCAGCCTGATATGAGCCTTATCTCCGGAAAACTCTACAATGAAAAACGAAGCCTTTCCATGCTTAACTCCGTTAGTCAAAAATTCACTCAAAGCTCCCGTAAGATATTCGGCATGTTCTCTCGGGATCATGTATTCATCGGATATGATATCATATATTCTCTCGCATTTGCGCTCCGTATCCATAAGAAATTCATCGAGGATATTGTCGAAAAAACAGATCAGGTCTTTTACCGTAACATCGGATGATTCTTCATCAAGAGCTCTCACCGCACTTCTTATTGCAGACAGGCTGCCCCTGATCCTTGTGCCGGCATCATTCATTCTTCTATGAGCCTCTTCGGGATCCTTATCAAAAAGAACATCCGCCGCATCGAGGGTCATTATGGCTGCTGTTATCGAGTGACCCACACTGTTATGTATATTTCTGCTGATATTCTCTCTTTCGAGTAGTCTTGCATTCTTGTCGGAATAAAAGTTATTTAATGCAAGTTCCCTGTTTTTCATCATCTGATGCATTTCGCTAAGGCTGTATGCCCGCAGCCTTTCTCTGTTTTCTTTTTCGGACAGGCTGCTTTTTCTTATCATATTCCTGATAAGGATAAAAAATATACATATGATCTCAAGCAGTACTATTCTGACGATTCCTGAAGCAATGATATAACCTGCTGCATTTCCGAAGGAGCTGCTTATATCGTCAATACCCGTCGCATACCTGAAAGCCTGAATGATGATAAAGGTTATAGCCGCGTACAGACATGCATTTAACGCTCCGGTCCAAAGCAGCACAGCAAATGCTATGCAGCCTATCCACGAACATGTAGAAAAAGCAAAAACGAAGGCAAAGAAAAGCTGAAGTGCCTTTATCAGCTTTTCCTTATCATCCGACATATATCCTGCCGTCAGCAGTATCATCAGTCCACCGCCGGAAGCAAGCACCATAACGGTATTGCCCGTTGCAAACAGGACGGATACTGCTGTCAGAAGGAGAATAACAACAACAGATATTGCGATTTCAATCATATCTTCTTTTCCATTAAATGATCACTTGAAAGATCTCAGGCATGCATCATCATTTTCCAAGTATGAGTTCATATGCCTTGTCCAGGGCTTCTTCCGAAGGACACGGATAATCAGGAGTAAGCGGCTGCCCTGTTTTGTCTGCGTCGACTCTGAACCATCTCTTATATGAGATCGTAAATGTCAAATGTGAATTGGGGGTATCGAAGGTAAGAATATCGCCATATGAATCAGGCAGATTACCGCATTCTTCTCCCACAACGGTTCCAAGTCCATTATCCATGACTATCATGGTAAAGTCCATAGCAGCACTGAATGTCTGCTTGTTTGTAAGGATATATACGTTTCCGTCAAACACGGGATTTTGAATGTGGTTTCTGATCAGGGGCCTGTCATTTTTGTAGAGTATCGGACCAAATCTCACATGAGAAGGCCATCCATAATAACTGTCGACATCCAGATAATGAACAAACTCATCACCTACCATCGAGCTCCCGCCACCGTTCCAGCGAAGATCCACTATTACATTATCCACTCCGGCTTCATTAACTGCTTCGAAAAATTCCTTAACAGTCTCTTTGTATTCCTTGTTATAGTTACAGGATGTAAGGGTGAATATTCCGATCCCGTTTTCACGATCGATATCATAGCAGACCCAGGGTGCGGCATCACCTTCAGTGCTGCTGTCATAGCCCTTGACTTCATCTATAGGTACAAACTCGTAATGAAAGGTTTCTTCGGTTCCGTCTCCCATATCATATGTAAGATCCAGGCCTTCAGAGGTATCTACATCCGACCATCTCAGATAGTTTTCATTGCATATCACATTTGAATCAAAGACCGCCCGGGCATAGCTTTCCATCTCATACTGAAATACGTTACAAAACCTCTCAAGAACTGCTTCATAGGGTTCACCGTTGATCTTGACGGGCCTGCCGATCTCACGAAGCTGGGAAAAATCATCGATATAGAGCATGCTGTCGGAGACAGAATAAACCGATGAATGTCCGTCATAGAGCAAATGCATTATACGTGAAATAGCCTTCCATTCCTCGAGCACAGTTATTCCGTATTCCCCGCTGTTTCTCAGATTCTGAACCTCTGACTCATACATTGCCTCAACCGCGTCAACCCTTTCGTTACTGTCCTCAAGCCATGCGGGATGCCTGTCCCTGTACATTTCCATCACGTAATCCATATCCTCTATGGCCTGCTCAACAGTGATCACATCATCAAGGGGAAGGGATTCCACAGTTGAACGATTCACTCCTCTGTAGGGATCGAGTGCAAGCTTATATATCGCAAAGAGAATTCCTGCAAGTACGAAGATGCCAATGACAACGGATAAAATAACCTTTTTTATCACGGATACTTTCTTATATTTTTTTACGTTATTCTTTTTCATATCTGTCAATTCGTTATTGTTCATTATCATTTCCTTTTCTCCGGCGCTGCCTTAAGATCTTCAAATAAGCTCAGCCGTAATAAAACATATATTCCTAAAACTCTGTAACATCACATCCTGCCATGCTTTTTCCCTTGATAAGTATCGTCGGAAGCACAACAAGCAAATTGGAAACAAGAAAAGCATATGATCCTGTCTTTGAAAAATAAGGAAGGTATCTTCCGCCGGGAATATAATAAAGCTCATTAAGAATGAACGTACCCAAAAAAACGATCGTGCCTCCCGCCAGTATTGCCATGATATCCATGGCTGCAATTTCACGGAGGATCTTCAGGTACACTTCCGCTCTGGAAAGTCCTATGGCTCTGAATACCCCAAACTCATAACGTCTTGCTATGAATTGCCCTGTTATCACGGAATTTACTATCATCGAAAGAACGACTGTAAGCAGGATGATCCCGGCTCCGAATATAAGAAAAAACGGTTCAAACTGCTTCGCAATGATCTCTCTCGAAGGCTCAGTGACATCTGCCTTACGGTCTCCTACGATCTTAGTGATATGCTCATAAAGCCTGTCTCCGCTTATACCGTTCCCCAGTACATTCAGTCTTACGGGAATGCCTTCATATTCACCGCCTCTGACATAAAAAACTATAAAACTGTTATCTTCAAGCAGTGCCGCTATCTTATAGCTCCCCAAAAATCCTGGGACAACAGATGAATCTATGACATCTCCTTTTTTCAGACCATACTGCGCAGCCAGCGCCGTAGAGATGCATACCGTACCGTTTTCCACCTCAGACAGGTCTGCCGTTACACCGAATGAATCCAACGCGGTCTTCAGATCTTCAGGTGTTTCAAACACCATCGAGCTGCTGCCAATCTCAAATCCCATAGTGCAGATCCACGGAAGTCCCTGACTTCCCCGGGGAGTCCTGGGCATTACCGTAAGAAGTTCATCAGAGCAAAGGTCTTCATACACCGAGGCAAAATCAGCAAAATCCTCATCCGTGGACAGTCCGCTTACAACCAGCATTTTATCGGTATATTCTATGTAACGGTCCCAATAAAAATATACGCTGTCTACATAATTTCCCGCCAAATAAAGCAGGGGTGTGAACATAAGCAAAAAAATGATTATCAGACTTCGGGTCTTGTTTTCTTTTATATAATATAAAGCCGATAACGGTCTCATCTGCTCACTTCTCCATCCCATATCTCTATAACGCTGTCCGCATCCTTTAGAATGGTCTTATCATGTGTTATGACAATAACCAGTCTTTCTTCCGAATATTTCTTAAGCAGTTTCATAACATTAAATGCATTCGCATGATCAAGGGATGCAGTAGGCTCATCCGCAAATATCACCTTCGGATCGTTGATCATGGCTCTCGCTATTGCAACTCTCTGACATTGCCCGCCCGAAAGATTTGCAGGCCTTT
Organism: uncultured Lachnospiraceae bacterium; assembly: GCA_946531495.1. Classification (GTDB taxonomy): domain Bacteria; phylum Bacillota; class Clostridia; order Lachnospirales; family Lachnospiraceae; genus AC2028. The sequence goes on from CAMNAQ010000013.1 coordinate 16,160, forward strand.
TGGAATATTCCTTCTCAGACAGTCCCAGCTCCGAAAGAAGTGCCTGCGCCTTCTTTTTTTCCTCATCCCTGCCTTTTACGGAAGCTACCATAACATTGTCGATTGCGGTCATATACGGAACAAGGTAATGCTTCTGAAAGATAAATCCGAATTCTCTCCTGCGCAGTCTTTCCCGCTCGGAAGATGATACATTTGTTATATCGATATCGTTATATGTAATGATTCCTTCCGTCGGATCCTTAAGAGTGGAAAGGCAGTACATAAGAGTACTCTTTCCGCTTCCCGAGGGGCCTATGATACCGATCAGCCCTTTGTCAGGGAGTTTGAGATCTATACCCTTTAAAGCATAGGTTCTCAAATCCGTATTCATGTCGTAAATCATCGAAAGATCTTTTATCTGAAACATTCAAAGCCTCCAATCATTGCTTTTCCACCGCATCTATGGTCCTGATATCCGATATGCAGACAAGCACAGGAATCTGAAGCATTCCAATGATATAAATAAAAATTGAAAGTATCTTGCATATCTGGTTCAAATATACAGTTTTACCGATAAGTCCTCTCGGAATGATGAGAAACGAGTTGATCAGACTTCCGCAGATAAATGAAGAGACGATTCCGAGAAGCGATGCGATTCCGAAAAGGATCAGCATTTCTCTCAGTATCATTCCATATATCGCTTTTTTTCCGTATCCTATGGATGCATACAGACAGTACTCGGAAATACGGTTCCTCATAAATGAAACATAGGTCACCATAACAAGGATCGTCAGCACTATGGTCACCGCCAGCATAATGCCGTCAATGACTGATTGTATCAGTCCCGTCACATCCCTTGCATAGACTTCGGCATAATGCGCAGAGTCGATCACTTCATCGGCATCATTAAGCATGATTCCTTCTTCACTGAGTATTTCAGACAGATCTGATGTATTTTCATCATTTAGAATGACCAGATACCATCCGTTGTTGGTATATCCGATGGGAGTTCCTACGCATGCCGGATAATCAGATCTTATGATACCGACTATCTTAAAGCTTTCCCCATACCAGTTTTCCATAAAATATCCGCCAAGACTGTAATCTGAATTTTTCATTATCGTGGCATCAACAAGCATTTCGCCGTCTCCGGCAGGAAGTCTTCCTTCGATCAGCTCAGCATTCATATGCTCGAGAAATCCCGGGATCTTTTCACTCTCCATAAGCGGAACCTCGAAGGAATACTGTCCTACGACAGCCTGATAAACGCATCTGATGATCTGTGTATAAAAGACATCACTTATTCCCTGTCTGGACCTTAGGCGCTCCATAAGTACTTCCTGTTTCTCATCATACGCATCGCTTAATTCCTCATACGATCCGTAAGCGTCAGCATCAAGTCCGTATGAGCTTCCGGTTATCGATGCATAGGATATTCTTTTTGGCATATCGATCATGACCGGGCCGAAGCTTTCCACCGTTGTATGTAAAAGTGCATACAGAACATACATTGCCATAAAGGAAAGGCTAAGTGATGTTATAAGTACAGCGCATGATCTTTTATTGTTTTTTACATATTTCCATGCAGAAAGATTTGTGTTCATCAATGCTTCTCCGACAGCTTTTTATCGTAACATTATAGTAATTCCGCCTGTAAAGAAAAAAAAGTGACCGCAGTCATGATTTTCACCAAATCCTCATGACTGCAGTCATATGTAATGACTAGTATAAATGAAAATATATGCCTGTATCTGTTTTTACTAAGCAAATACTCAGATCCTTTACCCCTTTACTGCCTGTCAAAATATGCTTTGCCGGAACTGGGATTAAAATATGTCCTGATATAACCGTCAGTCGACAAAACAACAAACTCGTTGGTATCTTCAAGATAATATATGTAATCTCCGTCTTCCTTCTCAGTCTTAAAAAGCGCAGCGGGATTGTTTATGACAGCGGATGCGGCGGCCTCATATTCTGCAGCAGAGGCAAAGCCCATCTCAATACCATGCTTCTCATAATGCTCATTAAGAAGCCTGCTGTTTCTAAACACATACACAGTTTCCGCAGGCTCCACGTCTCCTGCAGACTCAGAAGCCGCCTCTGATCCGGAATCTGCAACTGAAGTGCCTGCAGACACCGACTCTGAACCTGCATCTGATACGCCTGCAGACACCGACTCTGAACCTGCATCTGATACGCCTGCAGACACCGACTCTGAATCCGTATCTGATACGCCTGCAGACACCGACTCTGAATCCGCATCTGACACGCCTGCTGCCTCTGACCCAACTGCTGTCTGAGGCTCTGAGTCATTCTCAACGAGGTCAAATGTGACATAATTGTCAGTTTCTTCGCTGTCATCTTTTACCAGGTTGAATAAAGCAGCGACGACTAAAGCCATCACAACAAGCGATATGATCGCATAGTACTTTTTATTCATGTCTCTCTCCAATCTCCGTATTCAGGACGCTCACCATATGATCTGCCTGCAAGCGTCTGCATGCCCTGTATCAGTCAATTCCCTCAAGCTCATCTTCCGTAGCTTCTCTTACCTTATCAATGAATCTCTCATCGCTTGCGCCAAAAGCCATGTAATTCTTCTTTGCCTGCCTGAGGCTGACTTTATTTGCGCCGCCTTCGAAATCCTCATCATCCATCTGCACCGGGTCATCCTCCCACCAGCACACAGGACAGATATTGTAGTTCCCGCCGGCAGGCTCAGGCAAAGTATAGAACCCGCAGCAAGGGCATCTGAATCTCATTTCGGCCCCGGTTGCATCCATTGCAGAATCATTTCCGGATGCTGCCCCGGTTGCATCCTTTGCAGAATCATTTCCGGATGCTGTCTTTCGCATCAGATCACCATGATCACCGCCTACTATGATATCAGCGCTTTTTACGGGAAGCATTTTCTGAAGCCCCTCAAGAGGAAGCTCTACCTGATATCCTATCTTCCCTGCAGAAAAGATTATCGTATCAAAGGTCTCCGCAGACTCATGGATAAAGGTCGCAAACTGCTTCTTCATCCCTATGGGCGAGCAGCCCCCGTGCACATATCCGGTAAGAGGAAGCAGCTCCTTCTGCGTTATCATCTCAATGGATTTTTCACCGGCTACGCCGGCTGCCTTTTTCAGATCCAGTTCCTCAGCTACCGGAACCATGAATACATAATAAGTCCTGCTTTTTCCGACAGTCACTAAGGTCTTGAATACCTTTCTTTCATCCTCGCCAAGGAGCCTTGCTATCTCCACTCCGTTCGTAGACGGAGTGTCCGCATAGCTGTGATATGCATATTCTATTTTCTTCTGCTCAAGAAGGCGCTGAACATTTGTCTTTTCTTCCGATGTTTTTTTCATATATCAACCTGCATTATCAATCCTTACTGACATAATTCATCCTGATCTATGATATTCCAAAATGGTGGTATACGACAATAAAATATCCCCGGAAAAATTCCGGGGATACATTTCTCTTTATGTAGTTCTTAAGCCATCTGGTTGTAAAGAATAACTCCGAGAATAGAGTTGACAAGACTAAGTACAAGACCAATAGAGCTCATTACAATTCCTGCGATAGCCATTCCTCTCTTCTCGCTCTTTACGCTCTTGATACCAAGTACAAGTCCTACGATCGTTACAGGGTATCCGATAATAGGAATAAGCCAAGCGATAAGACTGATTATTCCGAGAACAAGTGCTGCTGTTGCCATTTATTTTTCCTCCTCAAAAGGTGTATCCGCCGCTTTACAGGTTCGTCCAGGTGATATCACGCCGAATACTGTGTCATGTCATTTCACTTAATCGTTTTCGGACAAACCTGTCATATTATATCAATCAACCGTTTTCCGCACAAGTATTCGTCTCATTTAAATATCAAAATCGCAAAAAATGATATATAAATAACACAAACAGCCCACTGTCCCGGAATTGAACGTCAAAACCGCACGATCTTTTGAAAATCCCTGTAAATGTGATAGATTATAGGATATGAGCAGGGAAATAAGCAAAAACAAAATATATACCGTTTTTCGAAATAATATGGAGTATTTCCTGATATACTGCCTTTTTGGCTGGATATATGAATCCATATGGTGCGATGTGATCTATCACCGCAGAGGATTTATCAACCGTGGATTTATGTTCGGGCCCTGGCTTCCCATATACGGGATCGGATTCTTTATAATCCTCGGGATATTCACGCTCCTGAAGATCAAAAAGAAGATCCCGGTCTTTATTGCCGGAACCGTTATCGCAACACTTGCCGAGCTCATAGCAAGTTATATCCTCGATCATACAGTAGGCCATAAAATGTGGGACTATACCGGATATTTCATGAATTTTGAAGGACGGATCGCGCTTGTTCCATCACTTATGTTCGGTCTCCTTATCTTTGCCGCATTCTGCCTTATCCAGCCTGCGCTCATAAGATTCCAGAAAAAATATGACAGATCCGTAATTCACAATATCATCTTTATCATTGTAGCTGCAGTCTTTCTGATCGATCTGGTAAGCAGGATCTTTCTCGGAAGTCATATTTAAATGCAAATCCGCAATATGATAAAAAGCTGCCCGCAACCCCCCTGTGATAATGATATGACAGCTTAACAGGCCGTTTTCAGCATCATATAATTACGCTATAAATACCATAAAAGTGCAGTTTTCAGAGCCTTCTCAGCTCTGATGGCTGCACTAATTTTATGCCGGCAAAAAAATTTTAAAAAAATCTGTTGACACACTACGTCTGTCGTAGTATATTTACCCCATCAGACATAGTACGACTGTCGTAGTACGGCAGACATAGTACATCAGTCGTAGTAATATTGCAGGATAAAGTCTGATAAGCACCAAGTTCCAAATGGTATACCCAATAAAACCGGAAGCTAAAGCTCCGAAGCGCACGGTGCATAAACTTCCACAACATGAAAGGACACATTATGGTAGAGATCAGTTCTGATGTGATCCGCGGTTATAACGATACGATGATCCTGTTCATCCTGATGAAGGAACCTTCTTACGGATATGAGATATCCAAGCAGATCAGGACCATCTCCGATGACAAATACATCATCAAGGAGACAACGCTGTATTCTGCCTTCACAAGAATGGAGAAAAACGGATATATCGAATCATTTACCGCAGATCAGGATCCAAACGGAAACGGCAAAAAGCGGACCTATTACCGGATAACGGACGCCGGCAGACAGTTTTACCGGGAAAAATGTGAGGAATGGGACCTGACTAAGGATGTCGTTGAGAAGTTCATCGAACACTAAGCATTTCAGACTAAGGAGAAAATAATGGAAACCATAAAAAACTATCTCGAAGCAATGTTTGCCGGGATGCCCAATACCGCAGAGGTAAGAAAGGCTAAGGCCGAACTGCTCCAAATGATGGAAGATAAATACAGCGAACTGATTGCGGAAGGCAATACAGAGAACACCGCAGTCGGAACCGTCATCTCGGAATTCGGAAACCTTGACGAACTTGCCGAAGATCTTAACCTTACCAAAGAGGTTGAAGAGACCAGAACAAGAGAGAGCGAAGTTCCCCGCAGGAACATCACCATCGATGATGCAACCGCCTTTTTCGAAAACAGAGGCAAAAAAGCTACAATGCTGGCACTTGGCGTAATGATGTGCATTATATCAGTCGCCTGCCCCATACTCTTTGCCGGAAGATTCGAAAGCACCGGTGTCATAATGATGTTCTTATGCATAGCCATCGGAGTCGGATGCATAATCTACAGCAGCTTTATTGATACGGAATGGAAGTTCCTGAACAAAGAACTCTGCAGAATCGATATGGCAACAGCCAACTTCGTTAAAGAAAGACGACGCAGCTTCGAATCAACCAGGGCTCTCTGCGTGACCATCGGCGTAATACTCTGCATAGTATGCTGGGTTCCCAACATGATGTACAACTACATAGGTTTGAACATTGCACCTGCACTCATGTTCCTCCTGGTGGGGATCGGAGTATTCCTTATCATCTACTCATCCAATATCTACAGCGGATTTGAAAAGCTTTTAAAGCTCAATGATATCGACACCATCAGCGGATCATATTATGAGCAGAACATAAAGCCCGTCAGGTACAAGAACAAGACCGCACAGACAATAGTTGAGATATACTGGCCGGTCATCACATGCATATACCTTATCATCAGCTTTCTTACATTCAGCTGGGGTATAACATGGATCATCTGGCCCATAGCGGGCGTATTGCACAGGGTGGTAGTCATCAGCTGCCGCGAAGACGAATATTGATCACAGGAGGATATATATCATGACATCAGCATCTAAGATAATCATTGCAATAGTTTCGATCATAACGGTGATCGCAATTCTTTTGGGAGTATTTATACATCTGGTAAAGGGATTTTCATTTAGCGGAAGTATCCAGACAGTAGAAAACACTTTGAATCTCGACGGAACCCTTTCCGAAATAATCATGGATATAGACTGGGCCGAGATAAGCATAAAGACCGGAGATGAATTCTCGGTAAGTTACTGTGTTCCCAGCGTGCTCGAGCCGAACGTAGAGCTTAAAAACGGTACCCTTGAGATCAATACTCCAAGCAATAGCCTGAACCTCAATTTCAGAGATGCCAACTTTGACAACTATATCATCGTCACCATTCCTGCAGACAGCGAACTGGCAAGAATAAGTGTTGATGTTGATGCAGGTGAAGTTAATCTTGAAGATCTCAATGTATCAAAGCTTCAGGTAGCTGCAGATGCCGGAAATATCCAGCTTGACAGTATAACCTCTACAAGGATGGAAATTGATGCTGACGCAGGCAACCTCGAGATCCGTAAATCTTCTGCAGATACTCTGAACATTGATGTAGCCGCAGGTAATGTGGAACTGTATGACAGCACCATCGGAACCATAACAGCAGAGGTTGATGCAGGAAATATCGAATCACACGACTGCACGATTGAAAACGGAACATGCGATACAGACCTTGGCAACATCTCACTCAAAGGTAATATCGGAGATGTCTCCGCTCACACCTCTCTCGGAAATGCATACACCGAGAAAAAATCAGCCTGAAAATATTAGTTAACGTCAGTCCGATCATATCAGCTGACGTTTACTATACAAGCTCCTTAGTTAAAGCCCCCTCATGTCTTTTATGGCAGGAGGGGGCGGTTTTGTTTGCCGTATGTTTTTTTACTCAAGAGACATATGGAAATCTGCAGTCAGCTTGGGAAGCGGAACCCTGTAGCATTCTTTCAGCTGGGGACCGCAGGAATTAGATCCGACTCCGGCCATATATGCATCGATGCAAAGTACGGTATAACCCGATCTTTCAAGCTCATAATTATGACGCTTTGATGAAAGCTCCTCCTGGGTATATTCGGATGCATTGAATGAAAGTCCCTTATCATCCCAAAACGTCACCCCGGCACTTGAGCCTGATACGGTAACATGTCTGCAACCATAGTGTGATGAATTCTCCTGCGGCTTAATATAATCCTCATACATGTTTTCCACGGTATCTTCAAAATTCCCGAGATAGTCGGCACGGTGCTTATCTATATAGCTTTCAAAGGGACCATATCCATAATAGGATACCTTATCAAAGCTTCTGTCAAGAAACATACGGATTCCGAATCTTGGCAGGAACTTAAGCTTATTGCTTGCTTCAAGCTCGCAATGAATATCAAGCCCTTCGGAACTGAATGTATAGATCACGTCTATGACAGCAAAGGGCTGATACATGCTCCAGCCAAAGGACTGCTTCTGCTTTATGACAGCCTGCTTGCCCTCCACGGTCACCTCCGTATCATAACCTTTAATGATGTAATCATTAAGATGAGCTCTGTACCAGTCTTCACGGGAGTTGTCATTGTCGGTCGGAGCTCTGAAGAAATTGAATTCCATGGGCTTTTCAAGGAGCTCTCTGCCTTTACTTACTATGGAGGTTATCTGCGAACGTCTCTTACTGAAGGTATATACAACCGGACCTGCAGTGATCTTTACTTCCAAAGGCTCCTCGTTTACTTCAGGCACTGCCGCCGCATCAGAATGGGATTTTTCCTCTTTTCCGCCTTCACCGATCATCACCTGATCAAAGCATGCCTCGTAACCCTTATCACAGAACTGTGTATCATTTTTATATGTAAAGATGAAGCGTATATAAGCTTCAGTCCCTTCATATTCAGCCAGCTCCGGAAGTTTTACGATGCACTCGCCAAGCGGTTTCAGGCTGTATGTGATATCTGTACCGTCCTTCTTTCCGCCGTCGTATTCAACCTCGTAATGACAGTCAAGGATGTCCGAGGCATTTACATGTTCAAGCAGATTACGGAATATGAACTCATATTTTCCCTTAACCTTTAACACTCGTACAGGTCTGTATACCTGCTTGGCCTCAAGAAGTCCGGTATGAGGCGTCCTGTCGGGATATACCAGTGCATCCATACAGAAGTTGTTATCATTATGACGCTCGCCAAAGTCTCCGCCGTAGCCGTATTTTACCTTACCATCAGCAGTCTTTCCCTGAATGATACCATGGTCACACCACTCCCAGATAAAGCCACCGCAAAAACGCTCGCTTGAGTGAAATGCATTATGATAATCTTCAAGATCTCCCGGGCCGTTACCCATCGCATGGCAGTATTCACAGAGGATAAAGGGTCTGTGCTCACCTTTTTTCTTAAGATATTTTTGCATATCCTCTGTCGAGGTATACATCTCCGAAATGACATCCAGTACGGCATTTGATGTGTCATCAAGATGATGAAGACTTTCATAATGAAGAAGCCTGGTAGTGTCAAGTTTTTTTACCAGCTCACCGGCTGCCTTCATGTTGGTCCCGTAACCACTCTCATTGCCAAGTGACCAGAAAAGAACGCATGGACGGTTGACGTCACGCTTTACAAGACTCTCGGACCTGTCGAGTATAGCCTTCCTGAATCTGTCATCCGAAGCAATCAGCGCGATCCCATTATATGCATTGTCAGCAGACCACTTAAAATCGTTATACACCTCGACACAGCCATGGGACTCCATGTCACCCTCATCGATAACATACAGTCCGATCCTGTCGCACAGCTGATAAAACTTTGGAGAATCAGGGTAATGCGAAGTTCTCACGGCATTGATATTGTGCTGCTTCATCAGCCTAAGGTCCATGAGCATCTGTTCATTGGTACAGTAATAACCTGTATCGGGATAGCTGTCATGCCTGTTAACTCCTCTGAACTTTACAGGCACGTCGTTGATCTTCACAACGCCTTTTACGATCTCTATCTTTCTAAAGCCTACCTGCTCTCCTATGACTTCACCTTCGGTTTCTATCTTAAGGGAGTACAGTACGGGACTCTCTGCTGACCAAAGCAGTACATCGCTGACCTTAAGATCTGCTGTTTTACCACTTTGCGCATCAGCTTCACACAGCACTTTCCCGTCGGGATCAGAAAGTGTTACATGAGCATCCGCCCCTTGCGGGGTAAAGGAAAGAACCGCTGATGATCTCTTTGTATCTATCCCGGTAACGATCCTGTAATCTGCGATCCTTTCCACAGGTCTGCTGAGCACGTATACATCCCTGAATATACCGGATAATCTGATCTTATCCTGATCCTCAAGATATGTTCCGTCGCACCATTTAAGCACCGCAACTGTAATGAGGTTTCTGCCTTCTCTTAAAAAAGGAGTGATATCAAATTCCGATGTGCAGTGTGATACCTGGGAATATCCTGCAAAGGCGTCATTAACGAAAAGATACATGCAGCTGTCAACGCCTTCAAAGACCAGTATCCTGTCCATTCCGTCCGCACTGTAATCATATTCCCTGCTGTAGATACCTACCGGATCCTCGTCGGGAACAAAGGGCGGCTCAAAGGGTATGGGATAGACCACATTCGTATACTGTGCCACATCATATCCGTGAAGCTGCCAGTTGGAGGGCACAGGGATGGTATTATCTGTTTCGATTCCTATAAAGTCATCTTCAAGATCTACTACGCTGTCAAAATATCTGAACTTCCAGTCTCCGTTCAAAAGCTCAAATCTTCCGGACTGTTCTCTGTCTGAAAAAGGATCCTCTCCCTTTGCAAAGGGTATGAAGTAACAATGCTTATCCATTGTTCCCACATGAAGATTTTCAAGATCTTCATGATATATCATCCTGCTCTTGGGACTTCCGGCTGCTGCGATCCTGCTCAGGTTCATATGTGTTACCGCCTTTCTGATTGTAGTTTATTAAGTTAATACACCGAAACACTATCTTTTTGATCACAGCCTTATAATACACGTTCTTGACGTCTGTGTCATGAAACAATATTCTTGTAATGCATCTCCGTATAAGGCATATTTGCCTTTTATCACATCACCTGTTCATTTATCCTTGGGAACAGCAGTATGACCTTAAACAGATCGCCGTCAACAACAAGTCTGAGCTTTCCGTTCATGAGTTCGGTCAGGCTTTGTGCGATTGAAAGACCGAGTCCGTTTCCTTCAGATCCTCTTGATGAATCTCCTCTCGCAAATCTTTCAAGCAGTTCATCGCTGGTCATGTTAAGCGGCTCACGTGATGTGTTCTTCAATTCAATGACAGCTTCGTCAGTTCCTCCGTTTAGATTGAGATATGCCCTTGTGCCCGGCTGTGAATATTTAGCTATATTTGTAAACAGATTATCGAGAACCCTCTGAAGATGCTGAGTATCCGCCATTATATTAACAGGCTCATCAGTCATTCTGATCTTAAGCTCGATCTGCTGAGCAGCAAGCTTTTCCTCATATTCACCGATCACCTGATGAAGTACCATGTTAAGATTACAGCTTTCAAGATTCGCTTTCAGGTTGCCTGTCTGTGCCTTTGAGGCTTCGATCAGATCCTCAAGAAGCTTCTTGAGCTTTACCGACTGACGCTCCAGTGCATCGAGGTATTCGGGATCCGGCGTGCTGCCATCAGGCTGCTGCTTCAAAAGCTCGACATAACTGATAATGGATGTAAGAGGTGTCTTGATATCGTGAGACACGTTTGAAATAAGTTCTGTCTTAAAGCGCTCACTCTTCATACGGTCCTGCACAGCCTTCTCCATTCCTATACCGGCTGAATTGATATTATCACCGATTTTTTTGAAATCAAAAAGCATATGTGATGTATCTACCGGTGTACCGATCGCTCAGGATGCCATATTTTCTGCACCCTTTGCAATACGGTTAAGCTGAAG
>CAMNAQ010000014.1 GCA_946531495.1 uncultured Lachnospiraceae bacterium
GTCTTCATGCTCAGACAGTTCAGGAATATGGGCAGGAAGACACATAAAAAGCAGAAGCAAACGGCGGAGCGGTAGTTTTTAAGGTTGCTAAAGAAACTCCATAGTTATAAAATATAAAGACAAGCATTTTTTGCTTGTCTTTTTTGTAGTATTAAAGCGAATTCCTGCCGGTAGCAGGACGCATGAAAGGAGAAAAAATGGATCAGGAAATGTTTTTAAGTCTTTATCGTCACTCAATAGCCCACGTTCTGGCTAAAGCGGTCATAGAGATCTTCGGCAAAGAGAATGTACAGTATGCCATAGGACCTCAGATCTCCGACGGCTGCTACTACGATTTCGTTCTTCCCCGTGCGGTCACAGAGGAAGATTACGGCGTGATCGAAGCAAAAATGAACGAGATCATCAAGAGAAAGGAAGATTGGAGAAGGGAAGAGATCTCCAAGCCCGATGCTCTTGAAATGTTCAAGGATCAGAAATTTAAGACCGAGATCATCATGGATCTCCCTGAAGATGAGAAGCTTACCGTTTATTATACCGGTGATGACTATGTGGATCTTTGCAGGGGCCCTCATGTAGAGAACTCCAGAGAGCTCATGGGTGTTGCCTTCAAGGTAAGAAGTGCTTCCGCGGCATATTGGAGAGGAGATCAGAAGAGGGACGTAATGCAGAGGATCTACGTCTATGCATTCCCCGGCAAGGATGAACTCAAGGCTCATCTCAATATGATCAAAGAAGCTATGGAGAGAGATCACAAAAAGCTCGGACCCAAGCTTGACCTGTTCATGTTCAGCGAATCCGCACCCGGAATGCCTTACTGGCTTCCAAGAGGATGGAGGCTTTACAGGACTCTCATGGAATTCTGGAGAGAGATCCATGACAGGCACGGATATCAGGAGATAAAGACTCCCATAATCAATAACAAGAAGCTCTGGCTCATCAGCGGTCACTGGGCTCACTATGTAAACAATATGTTCATCGTTCCCGGAGTTCTCGGAAATGTTGATGCCAAGGCACGCATCCCTCAGGATGACGGTTCGGTTTCTGAAGTGACGCTGAGCCCCGTATACGATCAGGACGATGATGATACCATGGCTGCAAAGCCCATGAGCTGTCCCAATGCAATGAATGCATATAAGAGGACCATTCACTCCTACAAGGAGCTGCCCATCAGATATAACGAGGTCGGACTTGTACACCGTAAGGAGAAGTCCGGACAGATGAATGGTCTGTTCCGTGTGCAGGAGTTCCGTCAGGATGATGACCATACATTCGTAATGGAATCACAGATTGAGGACGAGATCGCCGATATCATGGAGATCGCTGACCAGATCTATTCCACCTTCGGTGTTACCTATAGAGCTGAGCTCTCAACAAGACCCGAAGACTTCATGGGAGAGATTGAGACCTGGGACAGAGCAGAAGCAGCTCTTAAGAAGATCCTTGATAAGAAATACGGTGAAGGCGGATATGAGATCAATGAAGGAGACGGAGCTTTCTACGGTCCCAAGATCGACCTTCAGATGAAGGATGCTCTCGGAAGAGAGTGGCAGTGCGGAACGATTCAGCTTGATTTCCAGCTTCCTCACAATTTCGGACTTACCTATCAGGATGCAGACGGAGCCATGAGTCAGCCCATTGTCATCCACAGAGCTATCTTCGGATCCTTCGAAAGATTCATCGGAATAATAATCGAGAACTTCAAGGGTGCATTCCCATTCTGGATCTCACCTTACCAGGTTGCTCTTGTGCCCATTAAGCCTGAGCATAATGAGTTCACCAAGGCTCTTCAAGATAAACTCGAAAGAGCGGGGATCCGCGTTGAGGCTGATTATGCCGACAAGAACATGAATGAGAAGATCAAATTCTTCAAGACCATGAAGGATCCTTATATTGTTGTTATCGGTGATAAAGAGGTAGAGTCGGATACTCTTTCCATAACCGTAAGAGGTCAGAAAGAGCAGCTTCATAATGTGCCTGTCGGGGCATTTGTCGATGCGTGCGTAAAGCTTAACGAGAGTAAAGCCCAGGAGCTGACACAAAACATTAATGGCTGAAACGGTTGAATACAAAAGAGGACAAACTATAGCAGAAGCAGGCGGTGCCATGACGTCCCTTGGTCTTGTGATCTCGGGACGTGTGGCCGCTGTTTATCCCGGAGGTGCGATGATGCTCGAAAGAGGAGATGTCATCGGCATTACCGAGGTTGTTAATGAAGTTCATTTTCTCGGGTATAAGGCAGCATCGGATGCAACCGTGATACCTTATCCATATTCAAATCTTGAAAATCTTGAAGAGCTGATGTCCGGGCACATGGATTTTGCCAGAGTGTCACTCTGCTCGATGTTTAAGCAGATCACAGGACTCCTGGGGCAGTGCCAGATCTCCGAGATTCATACAGGTGACCTTCTCCAGAAAATGGGAAGGGACATTTCTTTCTATATCGATATTTGCAGAAAACTCCGGATCAAGGCAAAAGACATAGAAGGCGCAGCCGAGCTTGATACGTATCTGATCGAGGAATCATCGGATACCTGGCTTGCAGACTATTATTCCGGTCTTTGCAAGCTGTACCAGTCTGAAAACGGAAAAGCGGTAACAGCGGATCTGAGCGTCACAATGGGAATGCTTAGAAAGGGAAGTCTGGATGCGAGAAAAGCATACCAGCTTCTCGATAATTATTTTTCCTTCAGACAGGAACTGGGTGCTGTGTATTTTAAACAATCCGGGGATGATCTTTACGGTACGCTCACAGAGACCTTCTTCAGGCTGAAGCCCGGAAGCGGCGACATGGCGGATCTTCGGAAGATGCTTACACGAATCGGAGAATCCTATTACGATGAAGCCGGGTTGGATGATCCTGAGTACATAAAGAGGATGGGGGAATTCGACGAAAAGGCTGACAAGGTTATGGAAGCGTCCTCCCAAGCCTTAGGTGGGACCGAAAGCGAGGAGGCCCTGCCTGAAGAACTGATCGATTCGCTGGATACGATAGCTGAATTTGCAGGTCATGATTCGGAGGATGTACTCAGCTTCAAGGCACATATTATGGATCTTAGAAAAATCGAGGATCCGGAATCCATTGAAGATGATATATCCGATCTCAGGAAAGAGATAGTAAGGGAATTCTATCAGGTATATAAGCTGGTATTTTTCAGATCTCTTGAAACAAAACCCCCGCTTCCTGCGCTGATGTTTTTGTATTTCGGATACGCGGATGAGGTGCTTGCCGGAAAAAGATATTCATCATATCTTGCAAAAACAGCTGCTGGGCTTGAAGGCTTTTCCGGAGCCGGAGTTTATACCTTTTATGACTGGCTGAGGCTTATCTGGTCCGGGAAAAAAGATCCCAGCCGAGATGATTTCGATACCGATTATACGGATACCATCCATAAGATGAAGATCCGTAACGAGATAGATCCCGAAGAGGAAAAGAGAAGGCTTGCCGACGGAAATGCCAGGGTTAATTTCGAACTGGATAATTTTTTCCGCTCTGCGGACAAGGTCACATACGGGCGTATCACAAACTTCTGCCCGGTATTTATGGAAAAGACCTGTATTAAAGAGCCGTCCGGAACATTTGTTGACAGAGATGTCATAAATGTGGCGCTTGATAAGATAAGAAAAGTGGATTATACGGCATTTTACAGGGAAAGCCTTGACCAGAAGAATCTTAAGGTGATGGGCAAGGAGATGATCCATATCGAATACCTGCCTGATTTTATACTGATGCCAAATATGGGAACAAGAGCCGTGATGTGGCAGGAGATAGAGGGCAAGCTCCGCAATTCACCGTCGCGTATGGCAATCTCCATATTCCATGCGGAAGACATCATGAATACCATGATAAGACTTACCGGTGAGTTCAGATGGGAGATGTGCAAGAGGGTTCAGGGCGCCAGATGGAATGATGTCACCGAGCATTCCCTTACAAGCGAGTATTTTGATTATGTCCAGTTCTATCGAAAGAACAGGGACTTGAGCCCTGAGATCAAGGAAAAGATCCGTACTGCGCTTCAAAGGGCCAAGAACAGCTATAAGGAAATGTTCGTAAGAGATTACCTGCTTTGGATCCTGTATGAAGGCGCCGGTTCACCGAGACTTAACCGCGTGGCAAGGCAGATCATATACAGCTACTGTCCTTTTGATAAGGATCTTGCCGCAAGGATTAGGACCAATCCGATCTATACAGAGATAATAGACAGAGGTGAGCTTAGGAAAGCTCAGAAGCTCCATCATCTCGAACAGATAGAAAAGAAGCTTAAAAACTCCGGGCTTCAGGTCCCGGAAACGCTAATTGGCGAGATGGATTATTTATCAGGAAATGTCAGAAAATAAGAGGTCAGTTATATGAATCCGATATCAATGATGCAGGCTGCGGGACGTATCAAGATATTTCAGGAGCAGCATCCCAAGGCTATTGCCTTTATACAGTCACTTTCGGAAAGTGACATCAGGGAGGGCTCTGTGATAGAACTCAAGGTAACAACGCCTGAGGGAAAGGCATCCGTAGCCAATATAAAGCTTACAAAAGACGATATTGAAACCTTTAAAATTCTTAAGAACACAGGGGCCCAGTAAATGAGAACAGATGACGTCATAAATGAGATAGAAAAAGTAGTCCGCGGCAAGAAGAGAGTCATTACCATGGTGGTAGCCACTCTTCTTGCCGGAGGTCATGTGCTTCTTGAGGATATACCGGGAGTGGGAAAGACGACCCTTGCCGTAGCTCTTTCCAGGGCTCTTGGTCTTGATTTTTCGAGAGTCCAGTTTACTCCGGATGTCGTACCGGGAGACCTTCTCGGATTCACCTATTACGATCAGAAGACCGGAGAGTTCATATTCCGTGAGGGGAGCATCTATACCAATCTCTTTCTGGCAGATGAGATAAACAGGACATCTCCCAAGACACAGTCTGCACTCCTTGAGGTAATGGAGGAAAGACATGCAACGGTGGAGGGAAATACCAGGGAGCTTCCCAAGCCGTTTTTTGTGATCGCAACAGAAAATCCCTATGGATCAAGCGGAACACAGAAGCTTCCGGAGTCCCAGCTTGACAGATTTATGACATGCCTTTCGATGGGATATCCCGATCATGGCAGTGAAGTGGAAGTACTGATGAATGATTCCCATTCCAAGCTTGATAATGTGAAGCCTATATTATCTGCGGGTGAACTTACATATATTCAGCAGGAGATTGAGAATATGCATACCGATCCTGCTCTATACGATTATATCGTGGCTCTTTCAGAGGCTACCAGACTTGATGAGAGATTCTCGCTCGGTCTTTCTCCCAGAGGAAGCATCGCTCTTTACAGGGTATCCAGAGCGCTTGCTTATATGTGTGACCGAAAATTTCTGACTCCGGCGGATATTGCTTCTGCATGGATGAGCGTCGCCGGTCACAGGGTCAGGCTTTCTCCCAGGGGAAGAGCAACCGGACTTACCGAGAATGACATTCTTTCCGAGATAATACGGAGCGTTCCGATTCCCAAGATCAGTTAAATGGAAATACTGAAAAATTCTGTTTATATAGTTTCATATATCATGATGGTGGCAGTGGTGCTGGTTGTGGCGGTTTTCTACAGGCAGCCCCTCGCCTCTGTTCTTTTTGTTTTTCTTTTGGTACTGCCGTTCATATCCCTTGCCTCGGGAAAATACGGATCAGCCAAATTATCCGTTATAGCTTCGGCGCCTGCGGGGCAGGTGGATGAGGGCGATGAGTTCAGGATAAGGCTTAAGCTGAGGAATTCATCTCCTGTCCCCCTTCTCAGATGCACACTTAAGTATACTTTCTGCAATTTATACAGGGAAGATGAGGATAGCTTTTCCGTAACCCTGGCCGGAGAGAGCTTTGCATCGGAAGAATTTGATATGACCTTTAAGACATCGATGCCGGGCACCTTTACCTTTGACGCGGATACGATCCTTATAAGCGATCCGCTTCATTTTCATACATTTAAAAGGAAAGCGGATATCCATGTCATGATCCCCGTAATGCCAAGGATCGTTGAGATCCCTGATATTGCGCTTTCTCAGTTTGAAGGTGAGCCCTTTGATGACATTGTTTCGGAAAGCGGCGAGCTTACAAGGGACATTAAGCAGCTTAGGGAATACAGGGCCGGTGACAGACTCAAGGATATTCACTGGAAGGCTTCTGCCGTCACCGGAGAGCTTGTGGTCAAGGAATATGAAAGAAGCGTTGACCTCATGTATCTTCTCCTTCCGGAGATAATGAAGGGATCGGAAGCGGAAGTACTCCGAAAGTACTATTCGCTCGGAAAGAAAATGATATCTTCCGGTATGGGATTCAGGACGGCTGTTTTTCATCCCGGTGACAAAACCTTTTCTTATGTGAATGTCAGCGATGAAACTGCACTTGAAGAAAGTGTTTTTGAAATAATGAGAGAAAAGGCATCTGAAACGGATGTATATTCAATGTACACGGATCAAAACCCCGGAAGCTACGGGGTGATAAGGATATGCGCGAAAAGCATAAAGAGCACCTGAAAAGTGAAAAGATAAGGTCTCTTCAGACAGATCCCCATCCGGGACTGCTTGGAAGAAGGGAACTGAAGAAGAGAGAGAAGGATCTTGAAAGACGCGGTGTCTGCCAGGGTGATATCACGAGGAATTCACATCAGAGCAAATACGTTGCGGTTTTACTCAGGGGACTCCTCATATTTCTGGGAGCCTACGGAACGATCTGGGGGCTTGCATCTTCCTTTGATCTTGCATATGATCCCGCAAAGGTTTTTTTCGGGATATTGTTTCTTTCGGTCTTTTCCGCCTCGATATATTATAACCGTCTGACCTTTTATGCCGGATATATATTGATGTTCATATCATTCTTTGTTTTTTCGGTGATGATGTACAGCTATATAAACTCCGGCTTCCAGGCATTTGTAAACGAACTCAATGAGCATTATGTTGATTATTTTTCATTGCCTGCATTAAGGGTCTCGGATGAGATCATAGCTGACAGGAGTCTGACTGTTCCCATAGCATGTATATTTATGGGATGGGTCTACTGCATCATGCTCAATGTGACTATTTCCAGTTACATGAATCCGGCACTTACCTTTGTTATCACATTCCTGCCTCTTCAGGCAGCGTTCTATATAGATATAGTCCCTCCGTATCTTTGCATGACGATGCTCATCATGTGCTATGCTTCTGTCCTGGTCCTTTCCAGGGCGGGTTATTATGCGCTCCCCTACAGATACAAAAAGTATGAATCCTTTGTAAGGAGGAGAAGGAGAAAAGGGTCCGATGATTCCTATATTCTCTCTGCGAAGGGTATGCTTTCCGTATTCGGAGTATCACTCATCCTTTCTCTGGTCTTCTTTGTTGTATCGGGAGCGATATTCGGAGAAGCGTATTCAACCAAATATGTTTCCAACAGATTGAAAAATAAAACCGATGATTTTGTTGAAGTGATGGTGATGAACGGTATCCTGTCAGTCTTCAACAGATATGAGGCAAGGGGGGGCCTTGCCCACGGAAGACTTGGCGGAGTCGGATCCGTCACGCCGGATTACGAAACCGATCTTGAGGTGACATTCGTGCCGGTTTCCACGGATGTTGTATATCTGCGTGCCTTTATCGGAAACACCTATTCGGTTGACAGGTTTATGGAGGAAAGAGAGGGTGAATATGAGCCCCTTGAAGAGCCTTTTTATGACGAGCAGGTTTATCTTCCGATGGAGATCGTAAATATCGATGCGGACAGTGAATATTATTATCTGCCATATCATTCCGTGGAGGCTTCCGGGGAAAAAGACGGAACGTCCGAGATCACTTATGTTCCGTATCTGAATTATGACCATGTGATCCAGGCAGGGGATGACATGCTTGATTACTCGGTATATGCATTTACAAATTATCTGAAGGTTCCGGAAAGTCTGATCCCGGTATTGGATGAGACTGTCAAGAAGGCAGATATGATAAATGCCGACAGGACAGCCGAGGGGATGCTTTACAGCTGCAGTCAGCTTGAAAAATATTTTGCGGAAAATTACAGGTATTCCCTTACTCCGGGAATGACTCCGAGGGGAAGGGATGTCATAGAATATTTTCTTACATCCCAGGACAGAGGTTATTGCATGCATTATGCATCATCCGCAACACTGCTTCTTCGCTATATAGGCATACCTGCAAGGTACTGCGAGGGTTATGTTATCAAGCCATCCGATCTTTCGGAAGGAGAGATCGTATGGGAGGACGAGGACGGAGCAAAGCATGTCAGGGTGCAGATCAGCGATGCAAATGCTCATGCATGGGTGGAGATTTATATACCCGGATACGGCTGGATACCATACGAAATGACACCTCCATCCTTCGGTGAAGAGGATGCGGTCCCGATGAACGGACTTATGGGAATATTGTCGGGACTGTTCAATGCAACAACAAGAGAGGATGCTTCGGGAGCTCAGGAAGAAGGAAACGGTGGAGGCGGAGCTGCTGTAACCATCTTTTCCGGTATATATAACAGCCTTGAATTCCTGATCCGACCCGTCGGATATTCCGTGGCTTTTGTGGTACTCGTACTCCTTATGATCCCTCTCATAAAAAAGATCTCTCTGCTTCTGAGGATCGGTATCATGAAGCGAAAAGGAAGATACGATGAGGCTCTGCTTTCAAGATACAGATCGTATACCGGAAGACTTTTGAAGAAAAAGATCATTGATTCATCAAATGCAGACAGCATGGTGCTTGCAGAGGAGATATCCGGAAGGCTTGGCTGCACCGAAGCGGAAAGAGTTGCAAGATGCGTAAGAAAAGCCGCATTTTCGGATGAGGATATCACCAAAGAGGAATACAGGGTAGCATGTGAAGACATGACTGCTATACTTAAGATAAAACCCGTGCGTGTTTAATGCCGGTATGCTTGCAAAAAATATTGGAAACTGTATAATGAGATTAGAGTTTCCAAGTGCCTGTCAGGTGATACCTGAATGGAGGGTGCATATGACTGATGTTACCATAATAGGCGCCGGCGTTACCGGAAGTGCCATAGCAAGAGAATTATCCAGATATGACCTTGAGATAACAGTTCTTGAAAAAGAATCCGATGTCTGCGAGGGAACCTCCAAGGCAAACAGCGGAATAGTTCATTCGGGATATGATGCCAAGCCCGGAACCCTAAAGGCAAAATTTAATGTGGAGGGCAACCGGCTTATTCATGAGCTTTCGCCCTTGCTGGATTTTCCGTTCAGGGAAAACGGCTCCCTTGTCCTTGCACTCGAAGAAGAGGGAAGGGTGGGCCTCGAAGAGCTTCTTGAAAGAGGGCAAAAAAACGGTGTTCCCGGACTGAGGATCATCGAGCGAGATGAACTTAAGACATTGGAGCCGAATGTCTCCGATTCTGCCGTATGTGCGCTTTTTGCCCCGACAGGCGGGATCGTATGTCCCTTTAACATGAATATTGCTTTTGCCGAAAATGCGGCAGATAACGGAGTTTCCTTCAGCTTTGATACCGAAGTCATCTCCATAGAAAAGAAAACAGATGAAGGCGGAGGTACCTATTATCATCTGGAAACATCCAAAGGAACCGAAGATACCCGTCTTTTGATAAATGCAGCAGGCGTATATGCGGATGTATTTCATAATATGGTCTCGGAAAAAAAGATCCATATCACTCCCCGGAAGGGCCAGTATGTTTTGATGGATAAGACTGCGGGTGAATATGTCTCACATACTCTCTTCCAGCTCCCGACGAAGCTCGGAAAGGGTATTCTGGTAACACCTACTGTCCACGGAAATCTTATGGTAGGTCCGACTGCGGAGAATTGCGAAGATCCGGAGGATACCTCCACCACAGCGGACGGTCTTGAGACAGTCTTATCACGCGGAGCATTTTCGGTTGAAAGTCTCCCGCGCATGATCATTACCTCTTTTGCCGGACTGAGAGCACATGAAGACGGCGGTGATTTTATCATCGGAGAGGCCTGTGATGCACCCGGCTTTATTGATGCTGCGGGAATAGAATCCCCGGGACTTACGGCTGCACCTGCCATCGGAGTCTATGTAGCAGATATTGTCAGAAATATCCTTAAGCCTGAGGAAAAGAAGGATTTCATACAGGTCAGGAAGGGAATACCCTCCATGGCTCTTTCGAGCGACGAAGAAAAGGCGGCACTGATAGCCGAAGATCCTTCATACGCTCATGTAATATGCAGATGTGAGCTTGTCACCGAGGGAGAGATAAGGAATGCCATAACAAGAACTCTCGGAGCCACGACTGTTGACGGAGTAAAGAGAAGGACAAGAGCCGGAATGGGAAGATGTCAGGCAGGCTTTTGCCTTGCAAGGACGATCCCGATACTCGCACAGCTCCTTGGAAAGAGTGAAGAAGAGATAGAAAAAAGCGGATCGGGATCCTATTACGTCCGCGGTAATATTGGGGATGACCTGTAGGAGGCGGCAGATATGAAAAGAGATCTTGTTATCATAGGCGGCGGACCTGCAGGGCTTGCAGCAGCGGTTTCCGCAAGAAAAGAAGGACTTGAGGACATACTGATCATTGAAAGGGATATACGCCTTGGCGGTATCTTAAATCAGTGCATACATAACGGCTTCGGACTTCATACCTTTAAGGAGGAGCTGACAGGCCCCGAGTATGCTGACCGTTTTATCAGACAGGTGGAGGAAGCAAAGATCCCGTACCTGCTCGATACCATGGCCGTTGATGTTTCATATGATGAAAAAAACGGTGAAAAGATCATTACCGCGATGAATTCTGAAGATGGTCTGTTCACGATAAATGCAAGGGCTGTCATCCTTGCAATGGGGTGCAGGGAAAGACCGAGAGGTGCACTTAATATTCCGGGCTACAGACCTGCGGGGATCTATTCTGCCGGAACTGCCCAGTACTACGTCAATATGGAAGGCAGGATGCCCGGAAAAAGAGTGGTCATCCTCGGCTCCGGTGATATCGGACTCATTATGGCAAGACGCATGACCTGCGAGGGGGCAAAGGTTCTCTGCGTAGCGGAACTCCAGCCGTATTCCGGCGGACTGAAGAGAAATATCGTTCAATGCCTTGATGACTTCGGGATCCCGCTTCTCCTCAGCCATACGGTTGTGGATATAAAGGGAAAGAGACGCGTTGAGGGCGTGACTATCGCGGAGGTTGACGAAAACCGTAAGCCCATTCCGGGTTCGGAGGTTTTCTATGAGTGCGATACATTGCTCTTGTCCTGCGGACTTATACCTGAGAATGAACTTTCAAAGGGGCTTGGCGTGAACATTAACCCCGTCACCGGCGGTGCACTTGTCAATGAAAGCCTTGAAACGAGCATTCCGGGAGTGTATGCATGCGGAAATGTGCTCCATGTGCACGACCTGGTGGACTATGTATCCGGAGAAGCTTCGGATGCCGGAAGGAATGCCGCAAGGTATATTGCGGGAAATGCATCCGATGCGGAAGGCTATGTTATAAGGATAAAGACCGAAAACGGTGTGAGATATTCTGTTCCGTCGGTGGTCAGAACCGGGCTTATGCCGGACACCCTGACTGTCAGATTCAGAGTAGGGAATGAATACAGGGACAAAAACCTTGTCGTATATCTGGATGGAAAACAGCTTATGAAGCTTCCAAAACGGATCATGGCACCCGGTGAGATGGAACAGATAATCCTCGTTAAGAGTAAGGCACTGGAGATCATCAGCGCGTCGGATATGGCTGATCATGAGCTTGTCATCCGCGTGGAGGATAAGTAAAAAGTCTGATAAGTGTAAAGGATTTATCCCGTGAGCCATTTTTGGCTACGCGGATATATAGGAGACCAGGCATGGAAACAAGGGAACTGACATGCATAAGATGCCCCATCGGATGCCACATCACGGTGGAACTCAAAAATGGGGAAGTAAAAAATATAACCGGTAATTCATGCCCGAGGGGAGCTGACTATGCTGCAAGTGAAGTTACGCACCCTGAACGGACTGTGACCAGTCTTGTAAGGATAAAGGGCGGAGAGCGTCCGGTCGTATCGGTCAAGACGGAAGGTGGTGTCCCGAAGGAAAAGATGATGGATGTGGTAAAGGCACTCAAGTCCGTTGAACTTAAAGCACCTGTACATATCGGGGATATTGCAGCTGCGGATATTGCCGGCACTGGAGTAAATGTAGTGGTCACTTCGGAAATGGCAGCAGCAAAAAAGTTATAGATCCGCAGCATGTAATGCTTTAGAATATCTGTAACTTCGGAAGAAGTATCTAAAAATTCAGGATTGGGATATGAGTGAAAAATTCATCCTGGCATTAGACCAGGGAACAACAAGTTCAAGAGCGATAATATTCGATAAGGATGCGAAGATCAGGGCTATAGCCCAGAAGGAATTCGACCAGTACTATCCCCAGCCCGGATGGGTCGAGCATAATCCCAGGGAGATATGGTCTTCACAGCTTTCGGTTGCAAGGGAAGCCATGGCCAACATGAATCTCTATGCGGCGGATATTGCGGCTATAGGTATAACCAATCAGAGAGAAACCACGATCGTATGGGACAGGGAAACCGGTGAACCTGTATATAATGCCATAGTCTGGCAGTGCAGGAGAACGGCTCCGATGATCGACAAGATCGTTGCTGCCGGCAGAACCGACATGATCGCGGAAAAAACCGGCCTTATCCCCGATGCGTACTTTTCCGCAAGCAAGATCGCGTGGATCCTTGAGAATGTGGACGGAGCAAGGGAGAAGGCAGATAATGGAAAGCTGGTCTTTGGAACCGTTGACACATGGCTTATCTGGAACCTGACAGGCGGTCTTGTTCACGTTACGGATTATACCAATGCGGCAAGGACCATGCTCTTTAATATCCATACCCTCGAATGGGACAAGGATCTCCTCAAGCTTTTTAATATCCCGGAGAGCATGCTGCCCGATGTAAAGCCAAGCAGCGCTAGATACGGTTATACGAGCGAAAAGGTCATGGGCGGATGGATACCCATCTCCGGTGCGGCAGGAGACCAGCAGGCCGCACTTTTCGGACAGTGCTGTTTTGATAAGGGAGATGTTAAAAATACCTACGGAACAGGTTCTTTTATCCTGATGAATACCGGAAGTGAACCGGTCAGCTCTTCACATGGGCTCCTTACCACGATGGCTGCATGTACTTCGGAAAAGCCGGAGTATGCACTTGAAGGATCCGTTTTTGTTGCGGGAGCTGCAGTTCAATGGCTTCGTGACAGCATGAGAATGGTAAAGAGCGCAGCGCAGACTGAAGAATATGCCGACAGAGTAAAGGATAGTGCCGGAGTATATATCGTTCCCGCGTTTACGGGTCTTGGCGCACCCTACTGGGATCAGTATGCAAGAGGGACCGTTGTGGGAATTACAAGAGGATGTACCAAGGAGCACTTTATCCGGGCAACCCTCGAATCCATAGCTTATCAGTCACTTGATGTGATGAGGGCAATGGAAGAGGATCTGGGATCGCCTCTTTCGGGCCTTAAAGTGGACGGTGGAGCATCTGCCAACAATTTCCTTATGAAATTCCAGGCAGATCTTGTGGGCACTAAGGTCTACAGACCCAAATGTATTGAAACAACGGCCATGGGAGCCGCATTCCTTGCCGGACTTGCGGAGGGCTACTATGCCGATAAGGACGAGATACGTTCTAAATGGGAATTGGGAAGGACGTTTGAGCCCAGTCCAGACAGGAGTCATGCCGAAGAATGCCTTAAGGGCTGGAGAAAGGCGGTTAAATGTGCTCTTGTCTGGGCCGAGGAAGATTAACGATTTTCCCAAAACCTATTCTAAATAATCAACAAAATCACACATTTAAATCGTTCATTTTTGCCAAAATCTATCTTTTTGCACAAAAAATAGCAAAAAATAGTTGCATTAATGGGGAAAATGATATATTCTACATTCACGAAAACGATTAAGTAAAATAATTGCTTTCTGAATGACAAAATTTTTAACACAGGACCTGCGGTTAAGCAAATCTTTACCGGCAGATCCGGGGAAGGGAAGGAAACAAGAATGAAGGATTTCCTGGCAAATACCTGGAAGCACAGAGCTCACGTGGTACTGGCATTACCCGTGTTTTTGGTGCTCTTCTTTATCATGTATGTACCTATGACCGGTCTCATACTCGCATTTAAGAACTTTGACGTAACAAAGGGTATTTACGGAAGCCCCTTCTGCGGACTTGATAACTTTAAGTTTCTGATCGCTTCGAAGTCAACTTTCATCAACATCACCAGGAACACGATCGTTTACTACATCATCTTCACCGCACTCGGAACATTCCTGAACGTTGCACTTGCTGTTGCGATCGATCAGTGTATTTTCAAGAAGATGACCAAGGTCATGCAGACTCTCATGATCATCCCTGTGTTCATCTCATACGCAGCGGTTCAGTTCATCGTTTACGCTTTCATAAGCAAGGACACCGGACTTATCAACAACGCTCTCGGTACCAACACGAGCTTCTACATGAATCCGGGTCTCTGGCCTGCAATCCTTACGATCACCAAGATCTGGAAGGATACCGGATACGGATCGGTTCTTTACATGTCGGTTCTCGCCGGTATCGATACAGAGCTTTACGAAGCGGCTGAGATCGACGGGGCAAACAGATGGAAGAAGATATGGCATATAACCCTTCCCAGTCTTATCCCCATGATCACCGTTATGCTCCTTCTCTCGGTAGGTAATGTAATGAGATCCGATACCGGTCTCTTCTATCAGGTAACAAGAGACAGCGGAGTTCTCTACTCCACCACACAGGTTATCGACTCATACGTTCTGCATGCGATATTTAAGAATTCAAATTTCGGTTTCACGGCAGCTACATCCTTCTTCCAGTCGGTCGTCGGTTTGCTACTGATGCTCTTTGCAAACTGGCTCGTTAAGAGGATCGAGCCTGATAATGCATTATTCTAAGGAGGTATGTGAGATGGCTAAGGAACCCAAGGTGGACAAGAATGCCGATCTTGCGGCATCTAAGACAGAAAAGAAGACAGCAGGACAGTATATACTGCTTGCATGTCTCGTGATATTTACCGTATTTTGCTTTGCACCGGTGCTCCTAGTATTTGTTTCGGCATTTACGGATGAGCTCTATATCACACAGCACGGTTTCTCATTCTTCCCGGAAAAGTGGTCAATGGCCGGAATGAATGCGGTGCTCAAATATGGTAAGCAGCTCTTTACCTCATATGCGGTCACAATTTTCGTAACCGTTTCCGGAACATTTTTTGGTCTCCTTATCATGAGTATGTATGCATACTCGATGAGCAGAAAAGAGTTCAGGCTTGCCAAGTTCCTCGCAGTATTCCTTCTGATCCCCATGCTCTTCAACGGAGGTCAGCTTTCAGGATATATCGTGTTCACATCAATGTATAAGCTTAAGGACAGCCTGCTTCTTCTGATCCTTCCTCTTTGTGTCAGCACGATGAACGTCATTATATTAAGAACATACATCGTCAACAGCATTCCTTCCGAACTGATGGAAGCAGCTAAGATCGACGGTGCCGGAGAGTACAGGACATTCTTCCAGATCACTCTTCCTCTGCTCAAGCCTTCGCTTGCAGCCGTAGGCTTCATGATGGCAACTGCTTATTGGAATGACTGGCAGAACGCACTCCTTTACATCGATACAAACAGCAAGAAGCCTTTGCAGCTTTTGCTTGTCAATATTCAGAAGAGCATTCAGTTCCTGCTCAACAATAATAATGTCCCCGCTTCTGCAAGAGCAGCGATGGGCGGTGCGATCCCCCAGAACTCCGCGACCATGGCAACGGTTATCGTGGTCATCGGACCTATCATGGTAGCATATCCTTTCTTCCAGAAGTACTTCATCAAGGGACTTACAGTCGGATCGGTCAAGGGCTGATACGATGGCAGAGGTGCTTTAGCGGCACATACTAATCAGGTATTCGGGGTTCGGACAATAACGTTCGTATCCTTTGAATATATCTAACCAAAGGGAGGTTAAGTATTATGAAAAAGTTCAACAGAGTTGCAGCTCTCGCGCTTGCAACCATGATGGGCCTTTCTCTTACCGCTTGCGGTGGCGAGACCGGTTCATCTCAGGGTGGCAGCACCACAGGCGCTGCTACAGGCCAGACTCAGGTTGCTGAGAATGGTGCAGTAGTCATCGATGTTTACAGACGTACATTCAACCTTGGCGCAGTAGATGATGCTCAGGTTAAGAAGGTACAGGATGCTATCAACGCATACATCGCTGACAAGATCAACGTTCAGATCGTTCTTCACGATATCGCTTCCGAGTATGAGGACAAGGCTAACCTTGCTCTTAACAACGGCGAGATCGATCTTCTCTGGACTGCTTCATGGGAGAGCACCATCGGAACCAAGGATCTCTATGCTGCAAACGCAGTATATGACATCACCGATCTTCTTCCCGGATCAGCTGTTTACACCTCTATGGATGCTAACACCTGGGAAGCTTCCAAGTACGGCGGAAGAAACTACTTCATCCCTGTTTACAAGGACAACGTAGAAGGCTATGACTTCATGTTCCGTCAGGAACTCGTTGACAAGTACGGATGGGATATCACCAAGGTTAAGAAGCTTGCTGATCTCGAGCCCATGCTCGCTGACTGCGCTTCAGAAGGACTTAAGTATCCCTTCCTTACCCAGAGAACCGCTATGTTCTACAGATGGTACATCGATTCATTCGATTTCTTCACCGGCGACGCTACTTCCAACTGGGTTGCTGTTGACAGAAAGACCAACAGTGTTGTAGACACCATCCTTACCCCTGAATACGAAGAGTTCTGTACTCTTATGTGCAAGTGGGCTGAGGAAGGATACATCTCTGAGGACGATGTAACCAAGACCACCGATGATACCACCACTCAGACTCAGGATTGGGGTATTTCATGGTGGACCGACATCCCCAACAACGGAGAGGCTAACGGAAGATATGGCCAGCAGGTTGCTATGCAGCCCGCTTCCAACAGATACATGCACACTGACTCCATGCTCGGATCTTGCTACGCTGTAATGGCTACCTGCACACCCGAAGAGGCTCAGGCATGTGTTGACTTCATGGGACTTCTTTTCACCGATTCCAAGCTTGCTGATCTCTACACCTTCGGTATCGAGGGCGAGGACTTCAACTACAACGCTGACGGATATGTAGCAAAGATTCCTGATGCTAAGTACAATCACTCAATGTGGGAGTCTGCTTCCGCAACCGTAGTTACCTGCGAAGCAGATAACCCTTACACTTCTCAGATGTATATTGACTTCAACTCTTCAGCTCTTATCTCCTGCGCTAACGGCTTCCAGTTCGACAAGAGCCCTGTTGAGGCACAGTACACCGCTTGCCAGAACGTATTCGAAGAGTACGGATTCATCCTTGAGAACGGCGGATATCCTTCAGCTCAGGTTAAGGATGTTATCCAGCAGTATCAGGCAGCTCTCGATGAGGCAGGATATCAGGATGTTCTTGCTGAGTTCCAGAAGCAGTATGATGCTTGGAAGTAATCTTTAGGATTATTACAGGATACAGCTGACAAAGCTTAATAAGAAAGCGGTCGCTTCGGCGGCCGCTTTTTTGTTGCATTAGATATGTGAGAACATTGCTCATTACTCAAAATAAGGACGGCCGTCAGGCCGTCCTTTAAATTCAATCCTTCAGTTCGTATTCAAATCCGTTTAGAACTACTCTTGCTCTTCCGTGTACGATATCGATCCTGTCGGGAGGCAGATAATCCCTGAGCTTCATATCCGTCATGATCTTGACGGTGGTATCGGAATCGATGAATTCAAGATCCGTATCTCCTGTAAATCCGCCAAAAGGAAGTATCTTCTCACCCTTTGCATATACTCTCATCGAAGCCCGCTCAATCTTGAATGAAGATTTTCCTTCCAAAGCTCCTGTTCCCGAGCATCTGTCGCTATGAGCATTTGTTACGATGCTGGCATCATGTACATATACATCCGAATGTTCACCGGTAACGGTTCCAAAGCCTACAGCTTCTTTTCCGCTCATGTACAGCTTTACCGAACTGCTTGAAATAAGTACATTATCATTGGCACTAGTAGAACCGATAGCTACTCCCTTAATGGTATTGAGTTCAATGCTTATGTCCGTGTTACTGATCTCCAGATCACAGTCATTGTAAAGAACACCTATACCAAGGGCTCTGTCACCATTCATCTCAAGTTCAAACTGGCCGCTGTTTATGCTGATCTGACCGCCATATCCGGAACCGATGCACACTCCGATGGTTCCGCTTGTCACTATATTGACCATTCCCTCGTGGTTGAAAATAATATTTCCGTGATAAGCAGTTATACCGTTTCCGATTCCGAAGTATTCCTCTCCGTCAAGCCTTATCTTAAGATCACCGTCACCTGTCAGGGTAAAGACAGAGCCTTCCGGAACTCTTATGCCTCCCATGCTCAGCCTGTTGTCGCCCTTGATGAAAAGGGTCACATCACAGTTTTTACCTATCTCGATGCATGGAAGTTTCTTTTTGTTGATCAGTCTTACATTTTCAAGCGAAAGCTCAACATTTACGCCATCAGCTATCTCTATTACTACCTCACCTTCGACCTGAGGATTTCCGCTTATCGAATAATCTCCGTCTCTTCCGATGAGGATACAGGATGTTTCATTTTTTACAAGACGTTCAAGATCGATATGCTCGCCGCTGTCGGCATCATATACCTGGGAAGCCATTCCCTCCTGTCTTTCGTGAAGGAAGCTTCTGATCTCCTGCCTGATATCGTAAGGAACAGATTCGATCGGTTCCGCAGCAGGCCTTGCAGTATAGAACCCCTGTATAAGATCGGCTCCGAGCAGGATAACAGCCCTGAGCTCCTCGGAAGTCTCAATGCCCTCTGCAAGCGCAAGAATACCGTTGCTGTGACAAAAGTCTATTATCTCGCGGACGAAATGTCTCTTTTTGGGATCATCCTGCATTCCGCTTAAGAGCGATCTGTCGATCTTAACATAATCGGGCATATAGCGGAGAAGATTCCTTACATTGGAATATCCGGTACCATAGTCATCGATCGCGGTCTGGACGTTCATCCTCTCAAGTCTGTTCTTGAAGGTTTCGAAATCATCACCCTTAAGCTCTGCCTGTTCGGTGATCTCCACAACAACAGAACCGTTATGCTTGAGAAGGAGTTCATCAACCTTTCTCTGATCCTCATCGCTCAAGGTAGTTTTGGGAATACTGTTTATGAAGACCATCTTCTTATGAAAATATGAAGGCTTTTTGTCAATAACACCCAGAACATTCAGGAATGTTGCCTTCTGAATATCATTAAGCCTTTTTACGAGCTCGGAATATTTTAATATCTGAAGAGGACTTTTGATAAGATCGCTCTGAGGACGCATCAGAGCTTCATAAGAATAGATCTCTCCCGTTGCCACACTGACAATGGGCTGATAATGATATCCGAAAAGATTTCCGTCTATGATACGGTTCACTTCATTAAGTTCGGCGATCTCCTGTTCATTAAGTGTCGCCATGAGGCCTCTTCCGGTCTCATCATCACTTCCGGTCTTAAGGTAAATAAGTTCTTTTCCAAGAGTGACTATATCGTCCCACAAAATATCCATGGATTTATCTAAATCACCGAGTTCCTCCCTGTATCGGGAAGTAATTTCCTCAAGTGCTTCATCTGATGAAACCGTCATTATTTCATTGAGAAATTCATGGATAGTCGAACGAATATCGCTCATTTTTACCTTCTTGTCCCCATCATGGGAAACGCCTTAACATACTCGCGAAAGATAACGGAAATGTCGGACAATTTATGAATATTTTCTTAATGTTTATATTCTATCACATATTTTGAATATATTTACATTTTTTATACAAGTCGATCCATAAGTGCTTCCTGCAATACTCTTGAAACGTTGATATGTGCCTCATTAGCCTTGTTGTTCAGCCAGTTTGGAAGGCTGACATTTCGGCGCACCGGCTTATTATCCAGTTTCTTTCGATATTCTTCTACATCAACATCTACGATTGATACTATCGATTCACCGGCATCATAAAATTTACCGCAGGTAATATCCACATCGGATAATGCACTGGGTGAAGGAAAGAATTTTTCCTCCTTAGAATACAAAGCACATCCGATATAATCACGCGCCATATGTATGGCATCCGCCAGTCCAAAGCCCTCAGTAGCACCGTCAAAATCCGGTATATACACAAGATATGTATCCTTTTTATCTCCGGTCTTTGTGAAAATCACAGGATATGTTGACACCATTATCTTCACCTCCATTCATATATTCCATTTTTTGATTATATGTCTTGCCAGAACTTCGTTGATCTCTTTATGACGCGGGATACATTCCTCATCTTCACCACGCCTGTATACATCATGTCCCCCACCGTGCCTTACAAAAACAAATCCTGATTTTTCGAGTCTTTTTATAAGCTCTCTACGCTTCATTTTACTCCTTTATGAAAAGAAAATACACATTTTTTGTGTATATAGTCAACTCAAACTAAACTTTTGGTGATAAAAAAGGTGATTGTTTCAGAAAAATAAATAATGCAGGTAACGATTAGTGATCACTGCATAACCTGCAATGCAGTGCGACACATAGACTCTGGCAGAAGGAAAATGGTCTGAACAGACCTGCTTCTAGAATATCCGCAAGAAGATGATAACACAGACAAATAAGAATATAAACGGAAGGAATCAGCCACAGCAAATAATATGTAATGAGTGATTTTCACCTTAGTGACAATCGCTTTAGCGATTTTCACCGTAGTGACAATTACGAAGTAATTTTCACCTTTACAGTAACGCTTTAAAGTGCTAAACTCTTTATTGGTTTAACGCTTTAAAGCGTAAATTTATATTCGGAGGATTTTGTATGATCACGAAAATCTTGATGCTGGTTATCTTTTTCGGCGTGATGATTGGTGTCGGCTTTTATTGCCGCAAGAACGCAACAGATGTTAACGGCTTCGTACTCGGAGGCAGAAGCGTAGGTCCATGGCTTACTGCTTTTGCATACGGAACCAGTTATTTCTCGGCAGTTATCTTTGTCGGATACGCCGGACAGTTCGGTTGGAAGTACGGTATCGCTTCAACATGGATCGGTATCGGAAATGCGCTTCTCGGATCAATGCTTGCATGGAGAGTTCTCGGAAGGCGTACGAGGATCATGTCCCAGCATCTCAATTCCGCGACCATGCCTGAATTTTTCGGTCAGAGATTTAATTCAAAGGGACTCAAGCTTTTCGCTTCACTTATCGTATTTATCTTCATGATCCCTTATACGGCATCCCTTTATAACGGCCTTTCAAGACTTTTCGGAATGGCATTCAATATCGATTACGTATACTGCATCATTCTCATGGCTGTTCTTACCGGTATATATGTTATTGCCGGCGGATATATGGCAACCGCCATCAATGACTTCATACAGGGTATCATAATGCTATTCGGTATCGTTGCGGTCATCCTTGCGGTGCTTAATTCAAAGGGCGGATTCCTTGAGGCTCTTAACAAGCTGGCACAGGTTTCTGACGAGACTGTCAGCTCAACACCCGGTGTGTTCAATTCCTTCTTCGGTCCGGATCCTGTAAATCTGATCGGTGTTGTCATACTTACATCACTCGGAACATGGGGCCTTCCCCAGATGGTTCAGAAGTTCTATGCCATCAAGTCTGAAAAATCAATCACAAAGGGAACCATCATCTCAACGCTTTTTGCAGGAGTTGTTGCGGGCGGATGTTATTTCCTCGGTGGTTTCGGAAGACTTTTCAGTGATCAGGTTGATGTTAAGGCTGAAGGCTTCGATGCCATCATCCCTGCAATGCTTTCCAACTTAAGTCCTCTGCTCATCGGACTTGTTGTTATCCTTGTCCTTTCGGCTTCCATGTCCACACTTTCTTCCCTTGTCATGACATCAAGCTCAACTCTTACCATAGATTTCATCAAGGGCACCATCATTAAGGATATGAAGGATAAGAAGCAGGTTCTCTGGATAAGGGCTCTCATCGTTGTATTCATCGCAATCTCCGTAGTACTTGCGATCATCCAATACAAGTCAAGCGTAACCTTCATCGCACAGCTCATGGGTGTTTCGTGGGGAGCAATGGCAGGAGCATTCCTTGCACCCTTCCTCTATGGTCTGTACTGGAAGGGAACAACCAAGGCAGGCTGCCTTGTAAGCTTCATCTTCGGAGCAGGCTTCATGACTTATAACATGCTTTTCAGAAGCACACTTCCTGCGCTTCTCCAGTCTCCCATAAATGCCGGTGCTTTCGTTATGCTTGCGGGTCTTGTTATAGTTCCGGTTGTATCACTCATTACCAAAAAGCCCGACAAGGCAGAAGTTGATAAGATCTTCAGCTGCTATGACAAGAAGAATGAGGTTCCGGTAACCCAGTCACTCAGCGATTGACGGGATGCGCTTTATCATATCGATCATATTCTGAAGCGTATCGCACTGAAACATTGATCTTGGAGTGAGTAACGCAGTAAGTACCGTCCGGACAGGAGTTTTTCATCCTGTCCGGATTTTTGTTATAATCATAAGAGGCCGTCCGGGCAGTGGTAATTGTACAATGTATTATGCAGGCCCATGGGTTATGAAAAAGATTGATATAAAAAAGAATAAAGGAAGGATCATTTTTTACGGGATTGTATTATTTTTTCTGATCGCATCAATATGGTCCTGGATACCTGTTACGGAGAGATTTTCGCTTGATCTGATACCGGGAGATCATGTGCCGGTAAGGATCGCTTTGATAACGGATCTTCATTCATGCCATTACGGGAGGGAGATGACATCCCTTATTAGGCGTGTCGAAAAGGAAGATCCCGATATCGTACTTCTTGGAGGGGATATATTTGACGATAAACTTCCGGATGATAATGCAGAATATTTCGTTGAGGCTATGACCGAGAGATATCCCTGTTTTTATGTCACCGGAAATCACGAATATTGGAGCGAGAGGGTTCCCGAGCTCAAGGAATATCTGAAATGTATAGGGGTTACGGTCCTTGCGGGTGATTGCAGCACCATGGTCTTTGATGATGTGATGCTGGATATATGCGGGGTGGATGATCCGACACGTATGACAAATGCAGGATGGAGAGGGCAGCTTGACCGGGCGTATTCGCTTACTGATGACACCCATGTCAGAATTCTGCTAAGTCACAGACCGGAGCTTGCGGATATATATGAAGAATATGATTTTGACCTGATCTGTGCAGGCCATGCACATGCAGGCCAGATACGGATACCCTTTATAAACAAGGGACTGTATGCTCCGAATCAGGGTGCTATGGCAGAATATGTAAGCGGTATATATGAGCTGTCTAACGGGACACTGATGGAAGTCAGCAGAGGGCTGGCACGTGAAAGCACTCCTGCTCCGAGATTCTTTAATCGCCCGGAAGTGGTGGTGCTGGATCTGTACTGACCGGACGATGCGGCAGTGCACCGATCAGGAGCGCTGAGTCACAGTATGGATCCGGAGCACTGAGCCTGAGTGCGCTAAGTTGCGCTGAGGCTTTCAGATATGTGCTATTGTGATAAGCAGGCAAACATTGGGTCCGGATATCTAAGATCCGTTATATGGGGGCTGAGCACCCCGCTGATGGAGATCTGCAGTTTTTAACGAATAACAGACATGGACTTGAGTGAAAGGATACAGGTATGACTAGGAAGAAAACCACCAAAGTTACCGGGTATGGAAGGCTGATCGGAAAGATGCTGTTTTCATGCGTGCTGATCGTTATGATGCTTGCGGCTCTGTCCGGATGCGGACGGGTTAAGACGGCAGATGAACTTTATAAAGAAGCTGTAAGAATGCATGGGGAATGCGAGATAATCTCGCAGGCAGAAAATGAAGATGGTACAGTTCTTTTGCTCAGGGATGATCTTCAGGGATTTGAGTACAGGATCTCCAGCGGGATGAACAGTCTGACGATCGACGGATCCAGCTTCGGAAGTGTTGAACATACCGGGGATACATTTAACAAAGCTTTGGAAGCATACGTTCTATCCGAATGCAGACCCGAAATTGATGAAATATGCGAAGGCTTCGGAGCAATGGTGGACAAGAATGACATCGGATTTTTGATCATCAGGGCGGAGGATGCCGAAAATGCAGAAAAGGTTGCTCTTGCATGTGCGGAGGTTGTTCAGACCTATAACCTTAACGGCCGGCTGGACAGGCGGGAGATCGCGTGTTATCACCTTGACGAGAAGAGCTATTACGATACGGAAAGATATGGCTCGGTTGTTCTTCCTGATATTGAGTGGATAGGCCGCGAACAGGAGGTCATAAATTATTATACCGAGATGGCGCAGATCGAGACTGACGGAAATGCCCAGTTCATCCGGAAGGAAGATGGGACGTTTGCAGATACGGGTGCGGATCTCAGAAGAGTTGAGAGCATACTCGGAACCGATTACCCTGATGAGATGTCCGATCCTGTTACATTTTACTATTTCAGGGCATCTGACGGATCCGAATATTTCTTATGTGATTTCCGTTACTACGATGAAGAATTCTACGAATCGGGCTGGTATACCAATTACAGTGAAGCGGTTCCCGGAAAGAGTAAATAAGGGGAGAGAGCAATGACTAATACGGAACTTAAGGAGATCTATTTCGGAGCATATTTT
>CAMNAQ010000015.1 GCA_946531495.1 uncultured Lachnospiraceae bacterium
TTTGTGTTTTAGGCATAAAAATGAGGCTGTCACACGTTTTAGTGCGACAGCCCCCTAACTGTTTTATCACGCCGCATTTAACAGTGCACTTCCAAGATCGGTTTGTGTGATCAGCCAAAATACGATCACAGCCTCGAT
This sequence comes from uncultured Lachnospiraceae bacterium, assembly GCA_946531495.1. Lineage (GTDB taxonomy): Bacteria > Bacillota > Clostridia > Lachnospirales > Lachnospiraceae > AC2028. The sequence goes on from CAMNAQ010000015.1 coordinate 139, forward strand.
TATAAGTATGACAGGAACTCCGATATAGAATTTAGGTTTTCTGATCTTATGCCTGAATACTATCATTCCGAGCAGAGCACCCGGTGCCCCCATAACTGCGGCAGCTATCAGGTTTTTCTCGGGAGTTCTCCACTCACCCTTTATTGCTTTCCTTTTATCCAGTCCATAGATCCCAAAGACCGCAAGATTTACCAGAGCATATACTATTACAAAGCTCAATGCACCATGAATCATAATTCTTTACTCATCATATCCGTTCGGATTATTCTTCTGCCATCTCCAGGAATCTTCGCACATTTCGCGAATGCCGTACTGAGCCTTCCATCCAAGCTCTTTGCCTGCAAGAGAAGCATCCGCATAGCACTCTGCGATATCGCCGGGGCGTCTTTCCTTGATCGAATACGGTATCTTTACTCCCGTAGCTTCCTCGAAGTTTTTAACGATATCAAGAACACTGTATCCCTGGCCTGTTCCCAGATTATAGATCTTAAGTCCGCATTTTTCCTCAATCTTATCAAGGGCCTTCACATGTCCTATAGCCAGATCCACAACATGGATATAATCCCTGACTCCGGTTCCGTCATGAGTATCATAATCATTTCCGAACACTCCCAGCTCCTTAAGCTTTCCTACAGCAACCTGAGTGATGTAAGGCATCAGGTTATTGGGGATGCCGTTGGGATTTTCTCCGATGGTTCCGGACTTGTGCGCTCCAATGGGATTGAAATATCTAAGGAGTATAACATTCCACTCATTATCAGCCTTCTGGATATCGGACAGTATCTGCTCAAGCATGGATTTGGTCCATCCGTACGGATTTGTACACTGTCCCTTGGGGCACTCCTCGGTGATGGGAACAAATGCCGGATTTCCGTATACTGTTGCGCTTGAAGAAAAGATGATATTCTTGCAGCCATGCTTTCTCATCACGTCAACCAGAGTAAGGGTTCCGGTTATGTTGTTATCGTAATATTCCCAGGGTTTTGCAACCGACTCTCCGACCGCCTTCAGACCGGCAAAATGTATGACCGCGCCGATGTCTTCCTTTGAAAAAATGTCCTCCAAAGCCTCTCTGTCCCTTATATCAGCCTCGTAAAACACCGGAGCCTTGCCGGTTATGGCTTCTATTCTTCCGAGAACCTTCCTGCTTGCATTGGAAAGATTATCAAGAATGACAACATCCCTTCCGGCATTCTGCAGTTCAACAACAGTATGACTTCCGATAAATCCGGCACCGCCGGTAACAAGTATCTTACTCATAAATCCTCCTGTACCCTTTGTTCTCCCCATGTGATCCGACTTGCAAAGTGACGATCTGCTTCACGGGACATGTATACGCCTGCCGTAATGATCGTAAAGGGTTCCCTTGGGGGAGAGTCAATGATTTTTTACAGAACAACTCCGTTCTTTTCAAGAAGCGCCTGTGCGCTTTCGACCGAATCAACACCCGTCTTATTCTTGATGGGTGCAAATTCTCTTTCTCTTGCGACCTCAAAAGGAAGGCAGCTGTCGCACTGATGTATCATATCGAGAACAAGATTCTCATATTTATATCCGTTCGGAGTCTCCGGCTTGAAGAGGTTGCCGTTCTCATCAAGGCAGGGGATCTTCTTTTCAACTATGTGAAGAGGAAGTGCGCCGTTAAGTATCCTCTCAAGCTGCTCAGTTTTGAACAGATAGTTGAGTATAACACCGAAATTATATGCAGGATCTCCCTTTTCATTTTTGGCGTTCATAAGGTCCTCTGTAAGATCATAATACTCTACAATCGAGGGTTTGCCGTCCTCAAGGCAGATAACACCTACTTTCTCATCGGGAGCAGCCTTGCGCACGACCTTGGCTCCTACTGTACAGTTCCTTGCTATGGTCGCACCCACAAAAACAGGATCGGCAATACGCTGAAGCACATTATCAACCGCGAAAACATTGAACCATTCGATGCCGTTTTCGTGTACATTATCAAGAAGTCCGGCATTAACAAGGGATACGAACCACCCACCATTACCATTGGGAGATGTAGCCATTCTTCCCTTTTCCTCAAGATAGATCCTTCCATCATAATCGGTAGCCGCAGCCATAGCCTGCATGAAGAAATGAACATGATCCTCGGGATAACCGAAGAAATTCTTTTCCTTGAAAAATCCGACAGTGGCGTCATTATTTTTCTCCGAGGTCATGATATAGATATGGATGGGAACGCCGGCTCTTTCGGTCACATCCTTCATATTATTGAAAAGGCATTCGAATATATACAGTTCTCTTGTCTTTCCGACGTTGTACATTCCCTTGGGAGCATCGGAACCGAGTCTCGTTCCCATTCCGCCTGCAAGAAGAAGTGCTGCCACCTTGCCCTGCTTTATGGCATCAAGGCCTATGGCATCGAACTCAGCCTTATTCTCTTCTATCTCAGATATTTCCATGCAGTCAAGAGGAGTGATCACACCGCGCTTTCCCAGCTCCTCCTGATGCTTACAGTTAGCCTGGATGCTCATATCGGTTGCATCGATCTGGGCAAGGAGGGCTGCCTTTCCTGCATCGTCCAGTTCATCATAATATTTCAAGACCTGCATCTGTCCGTATTTTTCAAGTTTTGCTTTTGCTTCTTCAAGTGTCATTTTGCATCTCCTATCTTACTTTCGGATCCGTTACCAGACTCCGGCTTATCAGGTGAATTTTTACACCGCTTTACCCATTTTAACACAAAAGCATCCGCCAATACATGACGGATGCTTAAAAAACTATGAATTTACACGGTAAGCGGCGCTACCCGGGTACAGATCAATGTGAGCTCTGTATGCAATTTATGCCTGTCTGTATGCCTGTATTCCGGCCTCGCTTGTGAGATTATACAACTGTGAGCCGTAATAATCCGTTTTAGCATAGATGCCGACGATATTACCATCTGAATTATATACCGCCATAAACGTATCGCCATGCCCCACAACATGTCCGGCAACGTGCGGTGTAGCATTTATGGTTCCGGGAAGATATTCAGAATTAATCTCAACTTCCATGGATCCGGCTCCGGAAAGATTGCCTTCCGCTATATCAGCAAGGAATGCCTCTCTTATCTGATCCGCAGTCTGAATATCCCTGGACCTTCTCGACTGCTCCACATACTTAATGAACTGAGGAGCAAGAAGCCCTATCAGAACGGACATTATCGCTATTACTATTATCAACTCGACAAGTGAAAAACCTTTGTTATCCCTCATAAGATCACCCGATGGAAAAAATTAATAAAATCTTAAGATTTATTCTATGGCATGAAATCAAGGATTTCAATAGGTTTTTCAAGTTATAAAACGTTTTCTTTTATATTCTTCTGTATGAATTTTGAATGTAAATGCTTTCAATCACCGGCGTTTTCGGAAATTGACCAAACTTCTTAACGCGTCCGCAAAATACGGTACCATAAACACAAGACTTACAAAATACGGAAGAATATATCTGCTCTTGTTTTCCCAAACCGCAAAAAAGAGAAGCCCGCCTATGAAATATATCAGATACAGCTGCACCGTATCGCTCAACGCCGAACGCTTTTTAAAAACCATGATGATCACAAGGCAAAATGCCGAGAGATAGCATACTGTCTGATATCTGTTTGCAAAATTGATCAGCTTGTCATACCAGGTACCCGAGGAATAGATACTTACAAGCCATTCCGGAGCCTCTGAGGGATCAGTTCCGGAAAGCTCATTCCACACAGACGTCATGGATATCGCCTCAAGATCAGGCTCTGTCCATTCCTGCTTTAGCTTCGTACTGAAAAACCATCTTGCATATTCAGGATTTTCCTTCATGTACGTTACGGTATTTCTTATATTTTCCTTTGCTATATCAGAGGTTTTGTCTGCGTCAAAACCGCATTCTTCAAAGGTTCCCTGATTATATCTGTTATATGCTCCCGGGTTTCCCTCGGTTTCCTGAAGCCCCATCGCAACCCAGCACACGGAAGGAATACCGTCTACATCAACGTATCCGGTCTTTGCTTCAAAGAATTTCTGAACCGAGAAGGAACCGAGAAAAGCAGAAGCAATGACACATACCCCCGCGATAATGATCATCGCCTTTCTTCTTTTCATATATTCAAGAAAAAGAACTATGAAAGCAGCAATGAGAAGTATCCAGCTCTGCATCCTGAGAAACACGGCTGCGCTTCCGAATATACACATCAGTAAAATATTTACGGCCTTACCCGTGTGAAGATAAAAAGTAAAAAACAATGCAAAACAAAACGAAAAAGCTACTGATCCGAGATCTCCGTACATATACGGGATATAGACATACAGCGGAAGGCAGGTTGCAACCATGATGCAAAACAGGCTTCTTGCAAATGCAGACACATTTTCTTTTTTCAGTATATGATACCCTGCATGTAATATCACGCAGGGATACAGAAGATGAAAATACTGCAGGGAGTCATACATCTTCTCTCCAAACACTTTATAAAGAACATAATAGATCAGCACAAGTCCCTTTTGCTGCGGATAGATTCCTATATATCCTCCAGGCTGAAACATTATGTACTGAATAGGTGAACCCTCGTCATTTGCATACACTCCGGCGTAGAATGTATTGATCTGGTCCCCGTCCATATAATACGGATGATCCTTCAAAAAAACAAAACCTATCGTCAGAATAAAAAACGTCGAAAGCACCAGCACCAGATCCGCCATTCCGGCAGTATTCTTACAGTATCTGTCCCATAGAAAACCCGATATCATCACAGCTAAAATAAATATCCCAAATACCGCAAGCTGCTTAAAAGGATCATCCGAAAGATAAACAGATGCCTGCCCTTCAAAGCGCCTGATAAGATAAGTACAGGAGATCGCATAATAGGAAATAAGTGCAAGGAAAGCTGCAGCAATAATAAGCATAAATGTAAGCGCCGCATCCGGAAAACCAGTATATATATTTTTATATTCTTTATTTTTGCTCATTTTTTTACAGTTCAAATGCAGAAAAGAACCTGTCTGCAGCATCGCTCCCGGCGGTCTTTATCAACAGGCTTTTAAGTTCCTGTTTATCATCCTTCAGACTCCTTATCATTTTATCCCTGTTTGTATCATCAATACAATGGAGTCTGTTTAACAGATCAAAATGCTTCTTGTCCGGGAAAAAATCCCTTACGGCTATCCAGCTCTCATTGCCTTCAGCACTTCCTTCTCTGTGACGATACAGATAGTCTGACATTATTGTCATATTATCATCGGACAGGCCTTCCGGATTAAGCAGTCTCATTATACAAAGCGACGCCTTCATAACACGTCTTCTGCTCTCATATGCTTCCTTGTCACAGCTGCCGTAATCTTCTTCGCCGCAAAGTATCTGATCCGTAAAGCCCTCATCATCCGGCTCTTCCAAAAGAGACCTGACCCATGCATCCCATTTACAGGTGCGATCAGCTTCTACCCTGCCCGTATCCGTCAGATGAGGCGGTCCGCCGTATCTTACCGCTCCCGCAATGAGAGCTCCCAAGCCTTCCGAAATCCCCGGAAGCATTATCTCCTTCAACTGACCGCATCCGGTGAAAATACCTTCACCGACTGTGCATGACGGCATTACGATGCTCTCGAGATTTGCGCAGCCCGCAAAGCACCAGTCACCTATGCCGGTAACGGTATGCGGGATAATGATCTTCTTAATTGTCCTCTTTCCAAGGAATGCCTTTTTTGACAAATATGTCACTTTTCTCCCGCCGGGGATTTCCTCCGGAACCTCCACCAAAGCGAAATTCCCTACAACCCTGATAAGCGAAAGTCCGTCAGTTCTTTCATCAAAAACAAGATTTCCCTCCGGATAACTGAACTCTGTTTCCACGTAGTACCTCTTCAGAATGAAAGCCTAATATAGCACGGATATTTAAACAGGATATCCTTTACAGTTCAAGATTCAGGATCCTTTCTTTCAGGTCATTTCCTCTTTCTGACAGTTCCATATCCCTTGCAAGTTCTTCATAATCGCTGTTTCCAAAGGATGCTATGAACCTCGATGACCACAGATCCGAAGTCAGTTTCGTTGCGAGTATCACAGGCTCATTACCGTCCTTATAAGCTTCCCTGACAAAAGAAATAACATTCGAAAGCTCCACACTGCTTTTTTCAACTTCCTTTCTTAGCACGGATACCTTCTTTTCATATATCTGTTTTATGACTGAAAAAGCACCTGAAGCGCTGTCGCAGGATGCGTCATTTACGGCACGAACCATATCATCGTAAAGCACGGAACTGCCCTTTAATTTTCTGCGATCCTCATCGCTAAGTGCACCGGCGGTTTTCAGTGAGTGCATTCTCTTCGATGCACTTTCGGAGGCTGCTCTCAGGATTGAGATGATTCCGTCTGCATCCTTTTCTTCAGTCGCTCTCTGCTTTATCGATGAAAGCACGGGCTTCAGGTTGCTTATAAGATCCGCCTTTTCCATTGCATTTCTCATATCCGCACAGACTGCATCAAAGAGCATTCCCAGAACCGACAGCCTTTCATCAAATCCGGCATTCGATGCTTTTCCAATAATACCAGGTGACGGCTGTCCCGCAAGTATATCGGAGATGCGATAGTCCTTCTTATATTTTTTATACATATCATAATATGCTGAAAAATCCTTGGAAACTCTGTCGCTCCTGAGATACTGGCTCACAAGTGTTTCGTCAGCTGTGATTTCTTCCTCTTCACACAGCTTAAGCATTTCCGAAAGATCCTCCCAGCCTCTGGCAGTGACGTAGGATCTTCCGCTCTGCGACATTTCCATGACATAAAAATCATCCTTTTTTACATCAAGATAACCGAGCACCGCACCATGGATATTCTTTCCATATGCATATTCCCGCCATACCTTCAGATCCGGATCTACGGATATCACCTTGAGCCTGTCCAATGTGGCAACGTCAAACTCCCTGACCGATCTGTTGTATTCAGGCGGATTTCCGGCAGTCACTATAACCCATCCGTCTGGAACACGGTGTCTTCCGAAGGTTTTATATTGCAGGAACTGAAGCATGGAAGGACCGAGTGTTTCCGATACGCAGTTAATCTCATCCAGAAAAAGTATGCCTTCACTAATGCCGCTGTTTTCAATAGTCTCATATACCGAGGCTATGATCTCGCTCATTGTATATTCGGTTATGGGGTATTCCTTACCCCCGAATTCCTTTTTGGTTATATACGGAAGTCCGAGTGCCGACTGTCTTGTATGATGGGTCATGGAATAGGATACCAGTGCGATTCCCAGTTCGGATGCTATCTGCTCCATGATGGCCGTTTTTCCTATACCGGGAGCTCCGAGAAGAAAGATCGGACGCTGTCTGACAACCGGAATACAGTAATCCCCTTCATCATTTTTCTTAAGATAGATAAGTACCGTGTCCTTGATCACCTGTTTTGCTGCTGATATGTTCACTTCAGTGTCTCCTCTTCAATTACGGCTTTCATGCTCCATGCAGGAGGGCTCATCCTGCCCGGATCTTCATTCAAAAATGCAAAAATGACATCAAAGTCAGGTTTCTTTTCCGGATATATACCATATCCGTCGGTAAAATAGATCATGCCCTTAAGGTCATCAAATTCCCTGTTTTCTCTCAGTTCATCAACATACGAAAACACCGGTCTGAAATCCGTTGCCCCTCCGCCGAAAAGCTTCATTTCATTCAGGAATCTGTCCAGCTCTTCCGTATCGGTTATCTTTACATCGCTTTTCACTTCACTGTCACACTGGATAACATGGACATTTACCTTACGGAAAAAGCTTTCATTTCTCTTCAGCAGGTCGAATGTATGTCTGATGAATTTCCTGACGGTCTCGCCGCTGCAGGAAGCAGAGGTATCTATTGCGATGACAAAATCCCGGATCCTCTTTTCGTCTCGGTATTCAAGAGGCTCTATAAAGGGCATTCCGTCATAGTTTTCAAGGCCGTATGTGTAGTAAATATAATCAAACTCATCATCGCTGAGATGAAGCTGCTCACCCATCACCACGAAATGCTCGAGTATTTTTGAATAATCATATTTTACCGCCGAGCCTTCCGACAGATTCCTTTCCAGGGACTCAGCTGCACTGCCTTTTTCAGAAAAGTTTTTGATCTCGGCAAGTACCTGTCTTGATATCTTTTTCCATTCCTCTTCCGATATCACAAGTTCGCCTTCTGATGATGAATGCCACAGATCATGCTCGTCACGTTTGAACGCTCTTTCATACTCCATCACCCTGGAAGGAGTCATCGGATTCTTCCTGAAATATTTATAAATCTTCTCAGCAGACAAAGGGCCTATATCTTCTCTGAGAACCTTCAGCATTCCCGCGCTTCTCAGGTCCTCATCAAGGGTTATGCAGGGCTCGTGCAGCTCCGATATCACGCTTTCAACGGCAATGTCACATGCAAGATCCCAGAGCACCGCATCGGTCCTGTCCCCGGTGAAAGGATGTGCAAAAATGTGATGGAGCAGGACATGGAACATTATCCTGGCAGGGAACTTGAAATCCCTTTGTGAGCATTTTAAAAGAAATACAGGATCATAATACATGACTCCCGTATCTGACGACACCCCACCAAGGCCGTGCCTTGGCACTGCCTTAAGCTCCATCAGGCTTCTGTCGAGAAAGCGGAATGACATGAGTATCTCATCCCTTGCAAGCTCCAGAGCCTTAGACGCAAGGGAATCTATCTCGCGTATATATTCATCATTTTTCAGCGCCTGTTCATACATGAATGCTATCAAAAAAGGAGCGCCAAATGCAGCGTTCCTTTTTCCCTTTATACAAACATATCAAAAACCCGTCCGGCGGCTTCATACCCAAAGCCCTGACCTTCCGGACCGTAGGAAGTTGTCTCGCCGTAATGATCACTTGCAATCCGGTTAAAGGCTTCTTCAATCTGCCTTGCTTCCTTCGACCCCTTCTTCGGGCCGCTGCTTACCGCAGTATGATCAGGATAGATAACGGGCGAAGATGCACCCACGGCATACTTACCGGAATTTCTTCTGATGCTCTCCGCAAATCCCGAGGACACATTTGAAGTATTTTCTACCGGATAATGCATCGGACTGATATATACTTGTGAACCGCCATAAGCGGAAACAGGTGATATCTTCATATATCCACTTTAGAGCAATTCATGCAAAAAAACAAGGAATTAAAGTGCTGCGATCATTTTGAGGCTGCTTTATCGAAATCATCCGTAACCTTACTGCCCGGAGCGGGAGTAAGCAGGCTGACTGCCACGATAAATACAAGGGAGACTATAAATCCGGGAAGAAGCTCATATATATCCCAAATACCGCCAAGAGGTCTTACAAGGAACTTCCAGATAAAGATCATGGCTCCTCCGCTGATCATTCCGGCAAGGGCTCCGTACATGTTGGTCCTTCTCCAGAACAGAGCGCAGAGCATGAGCGGTCCGAAAGCGGCTCCGAATCCGGCCCAGGCAAAGGATACTATCTGGAATACCGATGAATTCTGATCACGGGCGATAAAAAGTGCAATGACCGACATGACAATTACCGCTCCTCTTGCGATCAGCATGGATGTCCTGCTGTCCATATCCTTCATGAAGAATTTCTTGCATATATCATCCGATGCGCTGGATGCAGCCGCAAGAAGCTGGGAATCGGCTGTGGACATGGTAGCTGCAAGGATTCCGGCAAGGATAATTCCGGCCACACATGCGGCAAATACACCGTGGGAACTTAAAAGGGATGAGATCGCAATAATTGCCGTTTCGGGATCTTCCAGGCTCGCGATGCTTCCGCATGCGGTCATGGCATTTGCGACAAAACCGATGATGATCGCGGAAAACATTGCAATAACAACCCAGACAGTCGCTATCCTTCTTGAAAGAGTAAGCTTTTCCTCCTTTTCGATCGCCATAAATCTGAGAAGGATATGCGGCATTCCGAAATATCCGAGTCCCCACGCAAGCGTCGAGATCTTGGTAAGCAGATTATAGGAAGCTGCGCCTGATGCAGTATGGGTAAAATTCAGATCAAGATATCCGCTGATGCTTTTTGCATTATCAAAGACCGCAGCCCATCCGCCGGCCTGTGATGCTCCGTAGAACAGTATGGTGGCAAGTGCGATCGTCATGATGACACTCTGTATAAGATCCGAGGTGGATGCTGCGAGGAAACCGCCGAGTGCGGTATAGGCAATGATAACACATGCAAAGATTATCATCGCGGTAGTATATTTGACACCAAAAAGCTGGTTGAAAAGCTTTCCGCAGGCCGAAAAACCGCTTGCAGTATAGGGAACGAAGAATACTATGATAACGACCGCGGAGATGAGAGAAAGGATGTTTTTATCATCTCCGAACCTGTTAGAAAAAAACGAGGGGATAGTCGCCGAATTATTGATCTGTGAATATCTCCTGAGCTTTTTCGCAACTATAAGCCAGTTAAAATACGTTCCTATGGCAAGTCCCAGGGATGTCCAGAAGGGATCGGCAAATCCTCCGGCATATGCGAGTCCGGGAATTCCGAGAAGAAGCCAGGAACTCATATCCGATGCCTCGGCGCTCATGGCGGTAACAAGCGGACCAAGCTTACGACCTCCGAGGTAATAGTCCTCGGTGGTCTTGTTGCTTTTCGAGTACTTCACACCGATAAAGACCACAAATGCAAGGTAAAGAATTATCACCGCAAGAATACAGATCTGTGATGAAGCCATAATTAAGTGTCTCCTTTATCTTATTGTTTCTTTTTAACAGAGCCTTTTATATAAGGCCTGTAAAATCTTGTAGTAAGCGGAAAAGCATATCTTGAATGCTCTGCCAGATCCTTAAGCCTGATGCTGAACTGTTCTCCCCAGGAAGCAACCTCAAGCCAGATCTCTCCGTCCGATTCCTGAAGACCGAGGACCGTCATATAATGCCCTTTTGTTCCTCTGCCCGTAGGCTTTCTGTCCATCCCGTACAGGGGTACGGTTTTATCCCTGAACAAAAAAGGGTAAGCCGGGCCCGCCGCAAATATGACAGGAAGATCATTTTTAAGGCTCTCCTTTATATGGCGTGCTCCGCACCTGAGCTCGGCTGCTGCCGTATGTCCCCATCCCAGCCTTACCGGGATATGATGTCTTAACTGATACAGATTGCACATCAGGGGATAATAATAAGGAGCTATACCAAGATAAGGGAAAACAAAGACGCCTCCCTTTTCCACTCTTCGTATATGCTCCTTATAATCTTTTCTTGTTCCCGATCTTTCCGAACAGCCCTTATATACATTAAGATCATGCAGTGCAACAACTCCGCATCCGTACCCGCGGAGCTGCTTATCCAGGCGGCCTTCCCTGGAAAACCACATCTGGGACCCTGCCATATACTGATTCTTAAGCGTAAAGGACTTCATCTGGTTCTCTCATCACCCCAGTAAAAGAGTGCTACTGTTCCGGGACCGGTATGACTTCCGATGGTCGCACCGATGGAATATATCTCAACCTTCCCGTCCATCTTTGTAAACTTTTCTTCGATCAGGTCAGCCACCGCTCTTGCATCTTCATAGCAGTCGGAGTTACTGATAAATACCTTGCCGGTATAATCGAGTCCGTTCTCCGCATGCTGTTCCATCAATTCAACGATGCGCTTTTCAACCTTCTTCTTGCCTCTTATCTTCTCTCTGGGGATAAGCTTTCCCTCATCATTCACATTGAGAAGGGGACAAATTCCAAGCACGGTACCGATAGCTCCGGCGGTCTTGCTGACTCTTCCGCCTCTGATATAAAATGTCAGATCTGTTGAAAAGAACCAGTGATGTGCCCTGTTTTTATTTGCCTCTATCCAGTCTCTTACTTCATCTATGCTCTTTCCCTCATCCCTGAGATCGGCAGCCTTGTCGAGTACAAGCCCGTGTCCGGTGGATGCGGCAAGGGAATCCACCACATAAAGCTTTCTGTCAGGATATTTGGGCGAAAGCTCCTCTGCAGCGAGCCTTGCGGAATTATAAGACCCTGAAAGTCCGCTGGAAAAGGCTATATGGAGAATATCCTTTCCCTCCTCAAGATAGGGCTCAAAGAACTCGATATATTCTCCCATTGTAACCTGACTGGTCTTGGTATTCTCGCCTGCAAGCATTCTTTCGAAAAGCTCCTTTGGTGGAACGCTCTTACCCATATCATCAAGATAATCTTTTCCGCCGAGTTCAAAATGAAAATACTTAACGCCTATATCTCTTTTTTCAAAATATTCCGATGAAAGATCCGTCGTGGAACAACTGGTCAAAACAAAATCTGCCACGTCTGTAACCTCCGATTTATTTCAAAAAATTAACACCGATACAGTTTATCATATATATTTGCATGTAGACAAGGCTGCCCTGTCCGCAGGGCAAACCGGGCACCGGGTCTATCGGGTGTCTGGGTCTGTCGGGCACCCGGTCAATCAGGCACCTGCTCAGTCCAGTATTCCTGATTATAGATATCTACCAGACGGTAAAGAGCTATATAATCCCCGCCAACATAGGTATTGCTTATCTTTATGTTATCGGGATCGGTCACCACGAAAGTATCGCCGAGGAAATAACTGTCCTCATACTCACCGTTATAGGTATAGTAATCGCAGACAAAATCTATCCTGTCGCCCGCTTCAAGCTCTATGAGGCCTCTTGCCTCAGTCTCATTACCGGTTCCGGAATAATCAAGTCTTGCACCCGCGATATAGCCATAGGGATGATCGTTATCAAATACAAGCTCAAGCTTTACAAGAGTGTCATTCAGGTATGCCGGAACATAACCCGTTATCGTATAATCATCACCGTCTTCAACCGTATCGGTATGATAATATGCCACAGGCTGGTCCTCTATCGAAAGCCAGGTCCCGTCTACCACAGCTATCAGATTACCGTTTTTGTCTATCTCAAATACATTATCAAGTCCGAGATCCACATAGCCCGTCCCGTCGTCATAATACATCGCAAGATCCACGCAGTTGATCATTTCCCACTGGTCTGAATCTATCGGAATGTAATATGTACCCTTTTCCTCATCCCAGGAAAGGACGGATGCATCAAAATAATTGTCAGCTATATAATCCGCGGTCTGCGCATCCGTCATCGATCTTCCGGATGAAAGCGACTGCGAACCAAATGATGACAAAAGATCCAGCATGTCAGACATTCCGGAAGAAGATGTCAGGGATGAAAGGAAATCATAGGTTGATGAAGCCGAGCTTCCGGAAAGCATGGACACAGGGCTGTAGGATGCCTGACTCATCACGCTCTGTCCGGCTCCCTCAAGGCTTGCAAACTCCCTGATGCAGTCTGTATATTCGTCATCAAGCCCTATACGTTCATAGGTGCTTATGGCCTGTGATACCTTGGCAGACTTACTGTTATAGGGAAAATAAATCGATACGCCGTAAGCGTTGGTCATGGAAGATGAAGTACGGTTATACTTTACCGCGCTGAGGATCGTCTGTGCGAGAACCTGTCCCTCATCGGTACCCATCTGCTGCGCAAAGTTCACAAGATCGATCTGGTCGATCCTGGAGCTGGTTGCAAATTCCCTTGCTCCGGTTCTTGCATCTGATACAGTCTGATAATCACCGCCTGTTATAAGCTCCTGCGTGCCGGAGCAAAATGCCCTGAAATCATCTCCCACAGTCTGCTGGAGCTCTGCAAGGTCAACCAGTGAAAGAGTCGTCTTCTGCCCCGCACACTGGGATGCACACGTATCCACAAAATCATCAATGATCGTCTTTGCAAGATCGAGAGTATCGATCGATGTATCGGATGAAAGAACATTAAGCCAGTTGGTATAATACCAGCCTATTCCGGGCTCTGTCTCCTCCGAACCTATAAGATAATCGGCATACTCCGCAGCCATGAGATCTGTCTCTATCGTTCCCATAAGGCATGCATCGAATCCGATAAAATCATATTTGATACCGGCTTCATTAAGTGCGGAGCTTATCTCAGCAAGATCCATAGAACCCTCTCCGGGATTCTTTTCATCATATCCGTATCCGGAAACGGATCCGCCGCCGTGATCCCAGAAGATCAGCATATTTCTGTTTGCAGGGAAATTACTGTGTGCGTATTTGATGAATCCGGCAAGGGTATCGGGATCGGTCATTGCGGGTGAACCCATGTTGTTCTCAAGGCACTCGAGCTTGCCTCCCCCAACCACTCTGTAGATCTGGTTAACGGAGGATGATATGGTCCTGTTCTTCCACTCCTTACATCCGCCGGTATAGACTATGACATTAACATTCGGAGAAATGTCGGCCGCAGCCATCTCCATAAGGTCGTTGGTAGCCATTCCGGCCCTGGATTCCAGATCGGTCCCGCACATATAGACCATTATGGTGACTACATCCTTACCGCCGCCGAGCAGAGTTGTATATCTGTCCCTTGCTTCCGGAGAAACCTCCCTGTTAAGATTTCCGACATTCTTGTCAGCTCCCCATGCACTTGATGTGGAGGATACTCCGCTCAGATAGGGGGATGATCCGCCGCCGAGAAGCGATAAAGCATTACCGAAAGCAGAAGATGAACTTCCGCCGGAGGATACGCCCGATGACGAACCTGCCGATCCTAAAAGTCCTGATATGCCTTTTCCTCCGAATATCAGAAGGACCACCACAACGACAATGAGCCTGATAAGGCCGCCGCCTCCGGGGCCTGCCCTGTGATATCCTCTTCCGTTACCATTAGAATGACCTGTGCCTGAACTGAAGGTGGTTCCGCCTCCGGATGAAGGTCTCCTTCCGCCCATGCTGCCTGAGCCTACCGGGCCCGTTCCAAGTCCGGAGCCCCTTCTGGAAACTCCCTTTCCTCCTCCGGTAACATTTGTCTGTCTTCCTCTTGGTGCTGCCATTTTTTCATATCTCCTTTAAAAATCAGATATCATCTGCATTTTCCAATACGGTCTTACTCATTACTTCGTTATATACGGAGTCTGCGGTTTCATCCACAAGCTCCGAATATCCCGTCAGCGCAGCGAAGGATGCAAACTGCGCTGCTCTGGCCTCCCGTGGCATCCTTGGGTGCTTTGCCGGATCCGGCTCATGTACGGGAAGGTTTATTATATCATCATATTTAAAGCTCATGCTCTGTGCCCTCCCACCTGAGAATTCCTTTCAGGCATCATTGCTCCCTCCTCGAGATTCATGCCCTTTAGTATAGCATTTTTTCCGTATTTTTGCTGAATATCAAGAACCGCGGCCTGAAGCACCCTGTCCCTTTTTTCCTCTTCCTCCGCTGCCTTTCTTTCCGCATCCTTTGCTTCCTGATCGGTAAAAAGATCAAGCTGGACATATTCCGTGTCCTTCCTGTCCATTGCTTTGCCTTCTTCCTCGGTCAGGGTATGATTTGCGACAATGTTCACTCTCCTGATGAGAAGCTTCATATCTATGATCTCTTCATAAAGCTTCGCTGCTGCGCTTACAAGCACTCTGGTCGAAGAGGTATAGTGTCCCAGGTTCATGCTGCCGCCCGCAGGGGCCGGAACCAGCCTGCCGTAATAATCCCTCACTATCTCTCCCGCATACTCGTTCATCCTTTCCTTATCGGAAAAATTATCCACGTCATATCCCACATACAGTACTATCTGGTCCGTGACGAGTCCCTTCCTGACAAGGTCAAGGGAAAGCTGCTCAGCCATTTCCTTTATGATGAGTGTCCCCTTTTCGGCAGTATAGGGGCACTTTAAAACCTGTCCGCTTGAAATGGAAGTTGCCTTGGGCACATAGCCCTTGATATCCGAGATCTCGCAGGGTTCATATCCCCATGCATGATCGATTATAAGCTCGGCATTTACGCCAAAAAGCGTATAAAGCAGGTCCTCGCTGTAATGAAAGCCCTTAGCTCCTGCGGAGCATCTGGCAACATCTCCGAGGGTATACATTCCGTTTTTCTCGAGCTTTCTTGCGGTCCCTTTTCCTATCCTCCAGAAGTCCGTCAGGGGTGTATGTTCCCAAAGCTCCCTTCTGAAGCGTCTTTCGTCAAGCTCTGCTATCCTTACTCCGTACTTATCCGCAGGCATATGCTTTGCAACTATGTCCATCGCTATCTTGCACAAAAACAGATTGGTACCGATACCGGCGGTTGCGGTAACTCCCGTTTCCTCCATAACCTCCCTGACCATCTTCATCGCAAGATCATGTGCGGATATCTTATAAATGCCCAGATAATGGGTCACATCCATGAACACCTCGTCTATGGAATAAACATGCATATCCTCAGGGGCAACATATTTCATATATATACTGACTATCCTGGAGCTGGCCTCCATATAATGCTTCATCCTCGGCGGAGCTATGACATACCCGAGCTTTAGAGAAGGATCACTTTTTAATTCGGGATCCATATATGAAGTGCCGGAAAAATCCCTGCCTCCTATCGCACGCTTTCTCTCGGCATTTATCTCCCTCACTCTCTGAACCACTTCGAAAAGTCTTGCACGTCCGGATATTCCGTATGACTTCAGTGAGGGTGAAACCGCAAGACATATCGTTTTTTCCGTACGGGTCGGGTCTGCGACCACAAGATTGGTCTTGAGCGGATCAAGCCCTCTTTCAGCGCATTCGACTGAAGCATAGAAGGATTTAAGATCGATCGCAATAAAGGTCCTTCTGTCGGGGCCTTCGTCGGAATATATGCGGTTTATCATGTTTGTCTCTTCCATGAAAACAATTCTAACATAAAAGGTTCGGGCACTTACCCGAACCTTTTCTTAAGATTTTTCAATTATTAAGTTACAAAAGATATGCCGGCGAAAATTACAGTATCTCAAACGGATTACTTTCCCCGTTATCCATCTTGAAAATACCTTCAACGCAGTGTTCAACCATCTCCCGAACCGCAACGTCCGTATAAAATGCCATATGCGAGGTCAGCAGAACATTCGGGAACGACTTAAGCACCGCCATGTCGGTGTTGTCGAGAACATCTCCCCTCCTGTCAAGATAATACAATCCAGCTTCATTTTCTATGGTATCAAGTCCCGCAAATCCGATCTTTCCGGATCTTATTCCGCTTATCATAGCCTGGGTGTCTATGAGCATTCCCCTTGCGCAGTTGATGAGCATCACCCCGTCCTTCATCATCCGGATCTGCTCCTCGCCGATCATGTGATAATTTTCCTCAAGCCCTGGAACGTGAAGCGAAATGATATCACATTTTCTGTAGATCGTATCAAGATCCGTATACGTGGCAAGACTTTCGGCGGTTTCGTTTTTCTTTACATCATAACAGAGAATAGTACATCCAAAACCGGAAAGATGCTCTATCACCCTGGTTCCGATCCTTCCGGTACCGATGATTCCGACAACGCAGTCCTGTATATGTCTTCCCAGCTTTCCCTTCAGGGAAAAGTCCTGAATATTGCCTCTTTCTATTATCGGCATTATCTTTCGAAGTCCCATGAGCATCATCATGATGGAATAATCTGCAACGCCCGTAGGATCATATGAGATTGAAGCCGTTCTGATCCCTATGCTGTGTGCATAGGCATTATCGATATGGTCATATCCTATCGTCCTGGTAGAGATATACCTGATACCAAGCTCCCTGAATCTGTCGAGAAGCTCCGGATCCATCTTATTGGTCAGAATACTGAGAGCATCATATCCTTTCGCAAGATCTGCATTATCAAGTGAAGGATACTCACTTGTAAAACCGTATTCTATTCCAAGTCTTTTACAGACATCTTCAAAATATCCCTGTTCATCATAAGGTCTTAACGAAAAAGCAAAAATCTTCATAAGATCATCCTTCCCCACACAAAAATTTTATCCGGAGCTGCCAATCATCCCATCGAGATTATGGCAACATCATATGCAGGAAGCGTAAGCACCCCTGACCTTAATGATACCTTGTCAGAGGAGGTATTAAGCGTTCCGGCCAAAACATCATATCCCGAGTATTCGTCCGGTATACTGAGGCTTACCTTTTCAGACGATGTATTTATCGCTATCATGACAGGCTCGAACCCTTCAGCCTCCTTGATATAGATCGCGCTCCCGGAATCTGCGCTGATCACTTCCGTGATATTTCCTCTCGATATAGCCGGAAAGATCCTTCTGAGCCTTACCGCTTCCCTGTAGTAATTATATACGGAATCCGGATCCTTAACCTGTTCTTCGTATGATCCGTACTTCATTCCGAACGTATCCATATTTTCAGGTCCGCTGCACATGCCATCCGCTTCGGCATCCGCCGACCACTGCATCGGAGCACGCTTGTTCTCATCCTTCCCGGAGCCCTTCATGCCAAGCTCTTCTCCGTAATACACAAATGCCGTACCGCTCATCAAAAGGTTAAGGGCGCCGGCCATCTTCACTCTCCTGTCGGCATACTCTCCGGCATAATATCCGGCGCTTCTCCCCATATCATGATTGGTATAAAAAGGTGCATTTATATAATCAGGATTAAAGGATGCATATAATTCCTGTTCGCTTATCTGATTTGTGACATATCTGTCAGCTGTTGCAGACCCTCTGACCACGTTGGCTATTATACCATCGGAATCGGCAAATCCGAAATCAAACATGCTGTCCGTACCGCTGGCATAATATTCGGAGTAATCAGACTGTGAAGCCCACCCCTCACATACTATATATGCGTCCGGATTCAGCTCCTTTACATCACTTACAAATCTTCCAAGCGCTTCAATGCTCCTGCTTCTGTCATTTGTATAATAGGAGGTCACCGCATCCATTCTGAAGCCGTCGCACCCCTCATCAAGCCAGAACGCGGCAATATCCCTGAATTCGGTTCTGACAAGTTCCGAGTCCAGATTAAGATCCGGCATCCCGCTCCAAAATCTTGCTTCATAAAACCAGTCTGTTCCGGGCACGCGGCTGTAGCCTCCCGATTCCTTGTCCGTAAAATTGTAATATTCCAAATATCTGCATGCGGAAGGATCAGGCTCTTTGCCGGGCTCAAGCGATCTAAGATAATCACAGGCCTCTTTGAACCAGGGATGCTCGGATGATGTATGATTCATGACCATGTCATTATATACGCGGATATTACGAAGGTGACACTCCTGTATCAGCGCTTCGTAGTCAGACAGGCTCCCGTACTCAGGATCAATATCCTTATAATCCGTCACATCATATTTATGATATGTGGGAGAAGGGCAGACCGGACTGAGCCATATGGCATCGAAGCCGAGATCCTCTATATAATCAAGCTTTTCCGTAACACCGCCTAGATCTCCGGTACCGTCACCGTCGGAATCGCAGAAGGAATACACAAATATCTCATACACCGTTCTGTAATTGTCTTTCGATGAATAAAGCTCTCTTCCGTCATTTAATCTGTTCATCTGAAGTGAGCACGCAGAAAGGACGGCAGCCATCATAACTGCCGTCACTGCGGTAAGGATCCTGTTATTTCGTTTATTTTTTTTCATCAATCCTGTTCCATAAAATAGATCCTGGATGCATAATCGGGGAAATGTCTGACTTCGGAATCAAAGCCGGTGCCTCCGAAAGCCTGCTTGAGATGAACTCCGGAATACATAAGAGCATCTCCCGACGCATGCAGATCTTCACACTCCGTATCCATTTTAACAAATTTTGCGATGACGTCCACCAAAAGGCTGTCCTGTTTTAAATGTACCGGTGATACCGTATTTACCAGATCTCCGAATTCCCTTACATCAATCTTGAGCATGCGGTTATAGAAATGATAAATGTCTTCTCCGGAAAGTCCCCTTGCAAAAAAGGTGTGGAACTGAGAATTCGGCACAACCTGCTTTTGCATCAAAAACCCGACCGCTTTTTTCTTATCCTCCGAAACAACCGTCCACTCGGACAGATTTCCGGACGGGGACGCATCTTCGGATACACCGTTCACCGGAAGATATCCTCCGCTCCTTCCGCGGTAGAATTCACCGAACTGGAGCACACTTCTCCACTTTTTATACAGCTCGGTCTGTGCCTTTATCGCAGCAAGATCCTCCTTCTTCATATCACACAGGTTGCATTCATAACCAAAGACTCCGAATGCGGCAACATTAAATCTCGTCTCAAGAGATGTTTCGCGAAGTGTCTGATGATTCGGACTTGCAGATACATGTGCCGAAAGTACCGACATGGGATAACCGTAACTGTAGCCCGTCTGGATCGCAGCCCTGCATACCGGATCGGTATCGTCGCTTGCCCATATCTGCGGAAAATAGCTTAATATTCCAAGATCGAACCTGTTGCCTCCGGACGCGCATCCCTCAAAAAGAATATGAGGAAATTTATCGGTGAGTTTTTTCATGACGGAATACAGCCCGCATATGTATCTGTGAAAAACCTCGCCCTGTCTGTCCGCAGGAAGATATCTCGAATAAACATCCGTGAAGGTCCTGTTCATATCCCATTTTACATAGGATATATCGGCAGATGAAAAAACCTCGCTCATTTTATCCGTTATATATGCGCATACCTCCGGATTGGTAAGGTCAAGAATCCGCTGCCATCTTCCTTCCGAATGCTCCCTGCCGGGAATAGATATCGCCCAGTCCGGATGCGCATTAAAAAGCTCGGACTTTTCGGATATCATCTCAGGCTCAACCCATATACCGAAGCCCATTCCGAGACCGGTGATCTTATCCGCAAGGCCCTTAAGGCCTCCCGGAAGCTTCTTTTTATTTACATACCAGTCACCGAGACTTGTATGATCGTTATTTCTTTCCCCAAACCATCCGTCATCCATAACAAACAGCTCCATTCCGGCATCCCTGCCGGCTTTTGCCAGTCTGACGAGCTTGGATTCATTTATGTCAAAATATGCGGCTTCCCAGCTGTTGAGAAGAACAGGTCTTTCTTTTTTCTTCCACTGTCCTCTTACGATATGCTCCCTGACAAATCTGTGCATATTATGACTCATTTTGTTAAAACCGTTACATGAATAAGTCATCACGGATTCAGGTGCTTCGAACTTTTCACCGGGAGCTATCCTGAATTCAAAACCGTCCGGATTTATCCCCGATAAAAATCTTGTTTTTCCGAAGGGGCTGACCTCGGCAGCTTCGTAGTGGTTACCGCTGTAGACAAGGTTAAAGCCGTACACTTCACCATGATCCTCCGAGGTATCCCGGGGATGGAGCATGACAAAGGGATTGGCTCTGTGCGAGGATTCACCGCTTCTCGATGATGATACATATTTTCCGCGCGAAAGCAGTACGGATGACTTCTGCATTTCGCGCGCCCATGCTCCTCCGAAGGAAGTAAAAACATATCCGGGCATATCAAAATCCATCTGATTGCTCATCAGTCTTTTGAGAATGACAGGTGATCCGGAGGTATTTTCAAAGACAGGCATTTTGCATATCACATCACAGTCTTCATAGACATAATAATGCAGATGAAGTCTTACGCCCTTTTCCTTTTCAAGAAGGGTTACGCAGAGATGTTCGCATTTTCCGTTCTCGGAATATGATACGGGAAGAGTATCGGAAGCAGGCTCCTTATCATCGATCACATATTTTTCATAAATAAAATCGCAGGTGGAGGAACCGTCTTCAAATACCATGTCGGTAAAAGGATCCCTGAGGTCTCCCTTGCCGTATGAACTCATTTCAAGGCGCATATCCTCCAGGGAATACCCGCAGTGATCATTGTCATATACACATGTATTGCCCGGTGCAAATGCATGCTTTTCGATAAGGGAATCAAGTGAGCCTTCCCCGTCCGTTATCCTGATATGGCGGCCGAAATAAAGATGCTCACACTGCCCTGTCGGTATGGTGCGAAAGGCATATGTAGTACCCGGAGTATCCAAAACCCAGGCATCATCATAAATATGACGGATCATAATACCTCCTTATCCCTTAAAGCGGTCATCCGTTCTTAAGTCCCATTGCCAGGCTGACGACCTTGTATGCACCGTTATAGATGCCGGACGCCTTGTTAAGAACTATATTATCACACATATCTTCCAGGAGACGGGTGTTCATGAACATGTCTATCATCTGAAGAGTATGTGGAATATCTCTGCACTCAAGCGTTCCGTCCCCTATCTCCGCGGAATGGATGGCACCCCACATCTCATGCTTTCCGACACGCTTTATAAACAGCTTTGGCACAGGATAAAACGCAAGCTCGGATGGTTTTGTGACAAGCACGTCACTTCCTCTCATGAGAAGATTTGTGCAATATACCGCTTCAAAGATATTCTTATGCCAAAAGCCGTGTATTCCCGTGATCTCCGCATCGGGATCCATGCATCCTTCAGCAAAGCTTTCCGTATCCTTCCAGTCATCCATATGAGCTGTTGAGATCTCCGCCATGCCGGGGATCTCCTTCAGGAGTTCATCCCATACACTCCGGTAATCTCCGACGTTTACAAATACCGCCGCCCTTCCGTTTTTTATATGCGGAAGCAGATATTCGATTATGGATGCAAAGATCTCCTTCTGTGCACCTGCGCCGCCGATGGTAAGAAGAAATCTCATGGGTTCTCCGTCAGCCTTGCGCTTTTTTCTTGCTCCGCAGTCATTTTCAATACCGCTTACAAGCTCATGATCGATATAGTGCCCCGTATAGCACAGGGAACCTTCCGGCATCGGCTTACAGATCTTATCCTTATTCATTCCGTTCAGGATACTGTATCCCATATACGCATTATGGCACTGTACGGTATGAAGAGCGCCCTCCGCGAAGTGAAGAGCCATGGGCCAGTTATCGGGGACCGCATTGACCACATACTTCATTCCTGCATGAAGCGCCGCCTGCGCGGGCCATACATGAGTTCCTACAACAGGAATGTCCTTGGGAACATTTCTGTACACCGGAGCCATGAGCTCCGCATTTTTCTGATCCGAGGAATTATATGAGATGGCACGGAAGCCCTCATAGTTCATCGGTTCCCAGACAAGCTTGTTGAAAATCGGATTCTTTGACAGTCTCGATCCCAGGGAATAAAGATCATTCTGGGCACCGATAACTTTCGTACAGGTGGTCTCACCATATGAATTCAGGTCCATCCAATAAGGTGTATATCCCATCGAATGAGCAGCCGATGCAATGGCCATGGATATCCTGTAATGTCCGAATCCCATGCGGATATTTCCGACGATCAGGCCTTTTTCTTCATCCCATCCAAGCTCAGGCATATTATCCGATGCCTGATAATGGGCATTTTTCGAAAGATCACCGACAAGGACATTATTCACGCCAAGCTGATCTCCGATATATTTATTCTTCTCGATCCTGACAGGATAATCTGCCTTCGAATCGTCTCCGAATTTCCTTATGTATTTGTTTTTGGATCTGACCGCCTTTTTATAATCTCCCGGGCTGATGTGATTTCCGAATACACTTTTTGATCTGTCAGTCATACTCATCTCCTTG
>CAMNAQ010000016.1 GCA_946531495.1 uncultured Lachnospiraceae bacterium
GATATTGCGAAAAAACTACTCGGATTCAGAAAAGAGACAGATGATTTTGTTGATGAGAGCTTTGCTCCCATAATAGCTTCCGGACCTCACGGCGCGATAATCCACTATGAGCCGACGGAGGAGACAGACATCCCTCTTATTGATAACAGCCTTGTTCTGATGGATACGGGCGGACAGTATATGAGAGGAACGACCGATATCACGAGAACGGTACTTCTCGGAAACTGCACAGATGAGATGAAAAAGCTGTATACGGCTGTGCTTAAGGGAAATATCGCACTTTCATCCGCTGTTTTCAAAAAGGGAACAAGCGGAAAAAGCCTTGATTTACTTGCAAGGAGACCTCTTTGGGAACTTGGATATGATTACAGACATGGAACAGGTCACGGAGTGGGATATCTGCTCAATGTGCATGAAGGGCCGCAAAATATATCCTCAGGAAATACCGCAAGGTGTAATACTCCCATCGTTCCCGGAATGATCACATCCGATGAACCGGGGGTTTATATTGACGGAAGCTTCGGTATAAGGACAGAGAATATGATCCTTTGTGTTCCGAAGAGTGAGAGTGAATACGGATACTTCTTCGGATTCGATGTTCTTACCATGGTTCCTTATGACAGGGATCTGATCGATATCTCAATGCTTAACGATGAAGAGATCGGTTTGATCGATGATTATCACCGCAAAGTATATGAAAAACTCGAAGGATATCTCGAAGAAGATGTCAGAAAATGGCTTTATGAAGTTACGAGGCCTCTTGTATAAGAAATAAAGATAAATTACGGACATAATCTGTTTTAGAAGTAATGAGTGAAAAGTTTTCAGGAAAAAATGCCGATATATATAAAAGATATCTGATTGCGGAGGCCGCCGGAGTATGGTGGCTGTATGATCCTGAGCAGCCTGCCTTTGAATATCGAAAACCGCTTGTCATGAATGAATTCGGTGCCGAAGTGGCCAGGAGATGGATATCCGGAGAAGATATTGAAACCATGATAAAAAGTATATCTTCCGAAAGCGGATGCGATGCCGGAACAGTCAGGGAAGATATAAAAATGTTTTTTGATGACCTGCATAGAAAAGGATTTTGAGGGATAAAGCATGAATGTTCTGCTGATCGGCGGAGCCGGTACATTTATTAATAATCTGATAATCAAGCTGAAAAAGGAAGGACACAGGGTGTACCTTCTTACCGGTTCTAACTATGATAACAGACCATATCAGAGAGTGTTTGAAAAATATAATTTTTCGTATGACAGCACCTGTCTTAATGAGATATTTGAAAGCATAAGACCGGATCTTACGATCTTTATGGGTGCTTATGATACAAACTTTAATTGGGGTAAGGAAGAGGATGAAGCGGTCAAATACTCTGCCAGGATGATGAACATTCTTATGGCATATGTAATGGCCGGAACAGGAAGATTCATCTATCTTTCATCCGGTGAAGTGTTTTCCGGTAATTATGAGAATGATATAACCGAAGATACTCCCGCATCACCCGCCGGATTTAAGGGAATGGTTCTGTCCCAGGCCGAGGAGATGTGCGCCAGCTATAAGCGCAGTACCGACAAGGATATTCTGATACTCCGTCTCGATAATTTATTCGTAATCCCCAATCATGTGGAAGATGCGACGGATATCTGCAGTAAGATGATGATCGAAGGTCTGTATAATTATACGATCTCCGTAAATAATAATCATAAGATCGCAATGACATATGTGACGGATGCTGTTGAGGCTATATATAAGGTTGCAGTATCCGAAACTCATGAGAAGTTTCTATACAATATTTCTTCTTCGGATGCTCTTTCCGAGCAGGAGATCGCCGAACTTATAATCAGGCATATGGGCTTTAATATAAGCCTTGTTTCAAAGGGAAATGATGTTTCGAGAAAGGTTTTATCCTCCGAAGCATTCGTCTTTGAATTCGGCTTTATTTCATTCTGCGATTTTGAGAATATCAACAAAAAACATGTTGATCAGATGAAGAGATACAGAAGGACATTTGTTTTTGGCGAAGCCAAGAAAAAGTCCATCAGAGAAAGGATACTTGAAAAAGCGGGAACCGCTATCAGGGCACTTGTTCCCTTTGTGGAAAATGCCGTTGCATTTGCGCTCTTTACCCTGCTTATGAGATGGGGTGAAAACAGCACATATTTTCAAAAGCTTGATTTCTATCTTCTTTATGTACTTCTTTTTGCCGTGTTCTACGGCCAGCAGCAAGCTACAGTCTCAGCGACTCTCGCGGTTGCGGGTTATATCCTGACCAAGATCTCCGGCGCCACAGGGTTGTCTGTGCTGATAGACAGCAGTACCTACCTGTGGATTGCTCAACTGTTCATCATAGGACTTGTTGTCGGTTATATGAGAGACACCATAACAAAGATGAAGAGAGAGCATGCCGAGGACAATGATTATCTTACTCGTCAGCTCAAAGATATAAAGGATATCAATGACAGTAATGTACGTGTTAAGGATGCTCTTGAGAATCAGATAATCAATCAGAGCGACAGTGTCGGAAAGATATATGCGATCACATCGCGTCTCGATCTGTATAATCAGGAGGATGTTCTTTTCCGCGCTGCGGCTATAGTCTCCGATCTTATGAGAAGCAAGGACGTATCCATTTATACAGTTGGTCAGTCTGCATATGCCAGACTTTTCTCCTATACCTCCGATAAGGCAAAATGCATGGGCAATTCCGTTAAGTACATGGAACTTGGCGACCTGTATGATGCTATTTTGCAGAAAAAAGTATATATCAACAGATCGCTTGATGAAAAACTCCCTGTAATGGCGAGTGCAATCTACAGCGATGAAGGGGAGATCCAAGTCCTAATAATGATCTGGACACTTCCCTGGGAAAGCATGACTCTCGGGCATGCCAATCAGCTTGTTATCATAGGTGCGCTTATCAGAAGCGCGGTTGTCCGTTCCAATAAGTATCTCGAAGCACTTGTTAATGAAAGATATGTGGAAAACAGCCGACTGCTTGAGCCGGAAGCATTCAAGAGCCTGGCAGATGCGTACAGAAGAGCGGATGATGACGGACTTACGGAATGTGTTGTTCTTAAACTGGCTACCACCGGTGCGGATGACATAAGCAACAGTAATCTGCTTTATTCCAAGCTCAGGGATCACGATTATGTCGGAATACTGGGCGACGGCAGCTTAGGAGTACTTCTTGCCAACTCTGATGAAAAAGATGCGCAGTTTGTTATCGGCAGGCTTAAAGAGCTTGGGTTTGACTGCGAGATAGTGGAGGATGCACAGGAATGACCGGTCATTTGATGGTCCTTGTGATCGTCTTTATCATCAATTTAATAGTTTCCGGTCTAGTATTGCTTATAAACCGCAGTGCCGATCAGAAATCGTCATATCTGATCTTTTTTGTGATGCTGCTTTGCCCTGTGCTGGGACCTCTTTATTATTTTATTTCATATATCCTCTTTAAGTTTTTCTTCTCGGAACCGGTCGATCTTGAAGATGTCATCTTCAGTAAGGATAAGGTGAAGCAGACCTTCCGTGCAGAGGAGGACAGAGAGAGGAACCTTGTATCTATTGAAGAGGCAATCGCCGTAACGAATGAGAATGATCTGCGCGGACTTATGATGAATGTTGTACGCGGGGATATACAAAAAACACTGACATCAATATCGCTTGCGCTAAACAGTGAAGATACAGAGACTGCTCATTATGCTGCTTCTGTGCTCCAGGATGCGCTTAATGAATTTAGGACCACAGTCGAAAAGTATCGCCGGACTATGAATGAAGATCCTGAAAAGAGGATCCTTGCCGCAGAAGCAGCCATCGATTATATGAATGAGATACTCAGTCAGAAGGTGTTCACTGATATAGAGCAGAAAAATTACGTTCATATAATGGATGAGATTTGCCAGGTCATATATGATGAAGCTCCGGAATCAATGCAAAGCTCATATTTCGAAGCCGTAAGCATGAGACTCCTTGAGATAGAAGATTACGCAAATTGTGAAAAGTGGTGCAACAGATCGGCTGAGATGTATCCGGATACGCTTTCATCCTTCAGCTGCAGACTGAAGCTGTATTTTAATATGCATAACAGAGATAAATTCTTTGAGGTTTTTGATGAACTTAAAAAATCTCCTGTTGTGGTTGACAGAGAAACACTTGAACTTATAAGAGTTTTCAGATAAGCCGGAATCAGCTTCCGGTAAGGAATATAAGGGTCATAAATGGTATCTAAGAGAAACTTTTTTGCAATCTTTCTGATGATGTTCGTTGTGCTTTTCCTGTGTCAGTTTTCACAGGTTATGCGCGAGAATCTCAATCAGAGCAATAATGATCAGTACGACAGGATCGACTTTCCAACCTCGGCTGATGTATGGGACGGAGTAAGGTCTCCAGGGCTTATTGATGATGCCGGTGAAGAAACGAACGGAGAAAGAGCAGGGAGAAACGTTCTGTTCATCGGAAGCAGCGACAGCATGGTGGGAGAAACTGTGGACAGATGGTGCAGATATACAAAGACTCCGATGTCTGTTATCGAGATACTGCCTCTGTACAGCTCGCTTAAAGACCGTGAAAACATCATGATACTGATAGACGGAGAAGCTGTTGATCCCGGATGCTATATGGAAACGATCCACAGTTATGTAAGACACGGTGCAACTGTCGTATTCTGTACTTTGCCGAAAACCGAGATCATCAGGTCTGATGAAGGGATCAGAGCGCTTCTTGGAATTACACAGGTGGTCAGCGATGAAGTGAATGTGGAAGGCATCAGGGTTTTTGACGGAACCTTCATTGGCGGAGAGGCCGTATATAAAGTCATTTACGATGAGGATGCAAAATATCAGGATCTTGATCTTTCCATGCCATGGTATGTTACTGCCGAAGGATCGAAGACATATATTATCGGCATGCTTGATGAAGATTCATATGAGCGCGAGAAATTTCCCAGGATAGTCTGGAGATATTCCGGCGGTAATATCAAGGTTTTTGCAGTTAACGGCGATTATATGAAGAGTGTTGTGGGACTTGGGATCCTTGATATGTGCCTTTTTGAAAGTGCCGATTATTCGCTGTATCCCGTTGTCAACGCCCAGACAAGCATATTCCTTGATACGCCCGATCTTGCAGAGGAAAATACAGACGGGATGCAGTCTGTATACAGTCGTAACATGCAGGCTGCACAGAGGGATATTTTTCTTCCGGGTATCATATCCGCAGTTGAGACAGGTAATCTTGTACCCACTTGTATGCTCACCTCAAAATATGACCTGAATTCCTCATCCGAAAGCGATCTTGAGCTTATAGACTTTTTTATTGAGCAGATAAACGGAATGTCCGGTGAAGCAGGCAGGTCATTCAGATATTCAGGCGGGAGTCTTTTTGACAAGCTTGTATACGACAATGAAGTGTTTGAGGGCTATCACGGCGAATACCGTTTCAGAACCGCATATGCGGACAGCCTTGATGAGCTTGCGGCCATTGACGCAGAGACAATTCCGGGCGGTATAAGCAGTGTTGCAACAGATGATGATACGAGGGAATTGTTCGGATACATTGCCGGTGATATAACCTTCCAGAATATTACCCAGAATGCTTTTGATTATTCATACAGCAGGGATCTGATCGCACGAAGCCTTAATACATCAATAGGGTATTCATCGCTTAAGGTTGATCTTCACAATATCTACTGGCCGGATGGCCCTGAAGATTACTGGGAAAAGTATTTTGACAGGATATTCAGAAATATATCAACCTTCTGGAGCAGATATGACATATACGAGCAGACTACCTTGTCGGAAAGTGATCTCAGGATAAGAAGGATGCTCAGTCTGGATTATGATTCATACTCCTATGATGAAAACGGAGACAGGAATATCACGCTGAAGGTTACCGGCGGCGGAAATGACTGCTATTTTCTGTTAAGGACTCATGAACAGAATATTGCTCTTATAAACGGCGCAACATATGAAAGACTCGAAGACGATGCTTATCTGATACATGTACTTGGAGAAAGAGTTGATATGACACTCAGGGATTCATCGGAAGTACTGGATTATGACAGCCCCTTCCGGGATGTTAACCTGCTTGGAACCCAGGAATGATTACTGCTATATACAGGGAAGATAAATGAAGATTTGTATTGTGGCTGAAGGATGCTACCCCTATGTTGTAGGCGGTGTATCCGGATGGATCAACAGCATGATAAACGCCTTTCCGAATTATGAATTCGTGATCCTTGCGATCATTTCGGACCGTGAAGGAAGCGGGAAGTTTTCTTATGAACTTCCTCCGAATGTTTCTGCGGTTTATGAGGCGTATCTTGATGACCATGACTGGAATTCGGATCATAAATCCGCCAAAAGACCGAAGCTTGGAACGAGAGAATATAACGCTCTGAGAAGCGTGGTAATGGGTAAGAATACCGAATGGGGAGTTCTTTTTGATCTCTTCAGCAGGTCCGAGATCTCCATAGATTCTCTTTTGATGGGAGAAGATTTTTTCAAGATAGTAAGGGAATGCTATGACAGGGATTATTCCCAGATCGTTTTCTCAGATTTCCTTTGGACCATGAGGTCCATATATCTGCCATTATTCCTTATACTGAATACAAAGATCCCGAAGGCGGATATATATCACTGTGTCGCAACAGGCTATGCGGGAGTTCTGGGCGGTATGGCCAAGCATCTGTTCGGCTGTCCTCTGATGATCTCTGAGCATGGAATATATACACGTGAAAGAGAAGAAGAGATCCTTAAGGCTTCCTGGGTCGGAGGAATATATAAGAGCATCTGGATCGACCAGTTCCGCAAGATGTCCAGACTGGCTTATGAAAGTGCGGACATAGTAACAGCGCTCTACGGACATGCCAAGGAGCTTCAGGTTGATATTGGATGTCCGGAGTACAAGATTGAGATCACACCTAACGGTATCACCGTTGAAAACTTTGAGGATCTTCCCGGAAAAAGCGAGGAAGAAAGCTCATTTATTCAGATTGGAGCGATACTCAGGGTTACACCTATCAAGGATGTTAAAACGCTGATACAGGCATTCTATTATGCCAAGGAAAAGGTTCCGGAATTACGACTTTTCATCATGGGACCTGTGGACGAGGATGAGGAATATGCACATGAATGCTATGATCTCGTAAGATCTCTCGGCATCAGGGATGTTGTTTTCACCGGAAGGATCAATACGAGGGACTATCTCGGAAGGATGGATTTTACCATACTTACGAGTATCTCCGAGGGACAGCCTCTTACAATACTTGAAAGCTATGCAGCCGGAAAACCCGTCATTGCCACCGATGTCGGAAACTGTGAGGCACTTATCCACGGTGAGGAAGGCGATGATATCGGAGATGCGGGTATTCTGACACATATAATGAATACTCAGGAGATTTCCGATGCCATGGTCAGACTGGCGGAAAACGAAGCGCTCAGAAAGCAGATGGGCGAAAACGGATATGAAAGGGTCAGGAAGTATTACAAAGTAGAGTACATGCGTGATAAATATGCGGAGCTGTATAAAAGGCTGCGCGATACGAAAAGATAAATGTACCTGTAAGGATTCAGGTAATGTGATCATTTGAAAGGGGATTAAGCTTTGGCAGGCATAGGTGTCAGACTTAATAAGATATACAGTAAGAGAACCATTTTCTCAGGAATATGGGGCGTTGGTTACAGTACGGTGATCTCCATTGCACCTATGGTCGTGGTGATCCTTGCTGTCATACTTATGCAGAGATGGCTCGGCTATTCGGATATCAGTTATGCCTCAAGAGAGCTTTATTCCTGCACTGTTCTTTATATATTTATTTTCGGACTTCTTACCGCATCGCCCTTCAATGCGGTCTTATCAAAGTATCTGTCAGATATCATTTATTATGATGAATATGAGAAGATACAGCCCTGTTATTATGTCGGTCTTTTGCTTAATTCGTTACTCAGTTTTATTACAGGTGTTCCGTTCTGCATTCACGAATATCTTGTCGGCAGGGTGGATCCGTATTTTGTATTCCTCGGATTTTACGGATATATGTGTCTTATGATCGTCTTTTACTCCATGCTGTATCTTTCGATATGCAAGGTATATAAGACAATCTCGCTATTTTTCGGTATAGGAATGACGGTGACGGTCATTTTGTCGCTTGTTCTTGTCCATATATTCGGCATGGACGTGATCTATGCAATGCTTCTTTCACTGGATGTCGGATTTACACTGATCGCGGCATTTGAGCATGCCCAGATCAGAAGCTATTTCAGGAAAAACAGCGGACAGTACCGGGATGTTCTGAATTATTTCAGGAAATACTGGAAGCTTGTTGTTACGAATTTCCTGTACATTCTCGGATTATATATCCATAATTTTGTTTTCTGGACCACCGATATGAGGATCGTGGTAGTAAAGAGCTTTGTCTGCATGCCTGCCTATGATATGGCTACATGTCTTGCGATGTTCACTAACATTTCTGCGAGCGTCATTTTTATTTCCCAGGTTGAAATGTATTTTCATGAAAGATATAAGAAATACTCCGAGGCTGTCACGGGCGGAAGAGGAATGGATATTGAAAACGCCAAGGTCAGAATGTTTGAGCAGCTTTCGGATGAGCTTCTGGGACTGGTCAGAATACAGTTCATTGTCACGGTTGTCATTTTCTTCATCGCAATGATCATACTTCCCAAATTCGGTTTTGGCGGACTTGTCCTCAAGATCTATCCGTGCCTTACTTCCGGATATTTTATATTGTTCCTTATGTATGCTGCTATCATTTTCCTTTACTATTTCAATGATTTTAACGGAGCCGTTATTACTGCATTATCCTTTGTGGCAGTGACCTTTATAGGGGCGATGATCTCCAAGGAATTTACTCCGCTGTGGTATGGCATCGGACTTGTCGCAGGAAGCTTTGCCGGATGGATCTCGGCATATTTAAGGCTCAGAAAGATAGAAAGAACTCTTGATGTACATATCTTCTGTACGGGTAATCTCATGAAGAGAAAGGAAGGAAAGAAGCCTTCCAGCCTGGTGTATTCGAGAGATACAAAATAAGCTGACCGGAATCGGTATATATAGCGGAACAGTCTTCGCGTTTTTTGCAGAGAGGATCGTACGGATCATATGAATACAATGAGTATAGTATTGAAGGTAGTTGTCATAGTGGCGGGAGGATTTCTCCTCGGGGATGCTGTTTTTTCTCTTGCAAAAAGGAAGATGACTGAGTCATTCTGCCTTATGTGGGGACTGATCTCTGTATTTATGATCATCGGAGGAAGCATAATCAGACCATCGCAGCTTTCGAAGTTCATAAGTCCGATCAGCTTCGCACTGATCCTTATGATCATATTTATCCTGGTATATATAGCATTGTTTTTTTCTCGTGCCATTTCGGACCTTATGAGAAAAAATAATGAACTCGCGATCCAGGTTTCGCTCCTCATACATGAAAATGAAGAGATGCGCAAAGAGTTAGACGGCCTTTTGGAAACAAAGAACAGGAATGATGGATCAGGATCAAAAGAGGGAAAATAAAAAAAAGATACTATTTGTCATAAATACCCTTGGACGCGCCGGGGCGGAGACTGCCCTGATGGCACTGATAGGAAAGCTGCTTGGCGGTGAAAATAAGGGGAAATATGACATTTCGATATTTGTGATAACCGGTCAGGGGGAGATGATAGAGGATCTTCCTTCCGGTGTCAGGGTGCTTAATAAGGAATACCATAATTCTTCTGTGCTTTCCGCAGAGGGAAGAAAAATATTAAAAAAGACATGTATAAGGGCACTGATCAGGAGATGCAATTTTTTACGCCTTTTCCCTTATATGCTGACCAACGCTTTATCGATGCGAGGCGGGATCAAGGCTGACAAGCTTTTATGGAGAGTCCTGTCCGACGGTGCAGTAAGATTCGATGAGAGATTTGATCTTGCGGTTGCATATCTGGAGGGCGGATCCACCTATTATGTTTCGGATCATGTCACTGCAGACAGGAAAGCCGCATTTGTACATGTAGATTATGGGCAGGCCGGATACACTCCGAAGCTTGACCGTGGATGCTATGAGAATATGGACAGGATCTTTACCGTCTCAGATGAGGTGAAGGATTCGTTTCTCGGCATTTATCCGTCGTATTCGGATAAGACGGAGGTTTTTAACAACATAATAGATTCGGACAGGATAAGATCCATGTCGAAAAAGGAAAAAGGATTCGAGGATGGATTTGACGGCATAAGGATTGTTACCGTCGGCAGGCTTACAGCCCAGAAGTCATTTGAAGTATCCGTTGATGCCATGAAGAGCATTACAAAAAAATGCGCTGAAACCGGAAAACACATCCGATGGTATGTGTTCGGAGAAGGAGATCAGAGGCAGTTTCTTGAAAAGCATATAAAAGAATGCGGACTTGAGAATGATTTCATTTTATACGGTGCCGTCGATAATCCTTACCCCTTTATTGATCAGGCCGATATATATGTGCATGCGACCAGATTTGAAGGAAAGAGCATTGCAATCCAGGAGGCACAGGTCCTCGGAAAAGCGATAATTGCCTCTGACTGCAGCGGAAACAGAGAGCAGATAGATGACGGAAAAGACGGTATTTTGTGTGATTTTAATGCCGGAAGCATCGCTGATTCGGTAATGAGACTGCTCGAAGACAGAGAGCTGCTCGAAAGGCTGGCAGCGTCAGCTCCGGGTAAGATAAATGATTCATCAAGACAGATAGAAAAGCTTACCGGTCTGATCGGCTGATCGGGTATAGCTTTAACGGAAAGATCATAGGAATGAATAATACACTGATAATTATTCCGGCATATAACGAAAGCAAAACGATCGGAACATTGCTTGACCGCTTAAAGGAGCCTGACATTGCCTCTATAGCGGACGTACTTGTCATGAATGATGCTTCCTGGGATGACACGGAAGCCGTGGTCAGGAGCAGAGACGTTGCGGTGGTAAGCCATATTTATAATCTCGGGTACGGCAGCGGGTTGCAGCTGGGATATAAATATGCGGTATTGCATGGTTATGAATACGTCATACAGATGGATGCGGACGGTCAGCATGATATAAGCAATATCCCGGAAATATATAAAGCTCTTATGACACCGGATGATGAAGGAAAATATCCGGATATCGTGCTCGGATCGAGATTTATTAACGGATGGAAGGATTATCCGACATCTCTTCTCAAGAAGATTGCTTACAAGCTTTTCGGTTTTTTGATCAGACTCGGTACCCGCAGGAAGATAACCGATCCGACCACCGGACTGCAGGGACTGGGAAAGAAGGCTTTTTCGTATTACAGCAGATACGGTAATTTTGATGATAAATATCCCGATGCCAATATGCTTATGCAGATGCTCCTTCTTGGTTTTAACGTTAAGGAGATAAAAGCATTGATGCATACGAGGAAAAGCGGAACCAGTATGCATTCGGGAGTGATCAAGCCGATCATCTACATGTTCAGGATGTCCGTATCCATAATTGCTGTGTGGATACGCATTAAGCTATATAAAGAAAGTGTCTGATATCGGAAGGTATAAATGGGGATATTTGACGGGATAAAAAACCGAATCATGTTTATACCTGCTGATCTGAAAGAGACAGAAGATGAAGTGGAAGGCCCCGACAGGGGATGGTTCCATCTTTATACCTATGACCTCTGTGGGAATTATGATCTCCCCGAAACAGATCCCGATCCGTCCCAGACACTTGTACTTTTACTGATACGCATAAAGCCAGGTTTCAGATCATGCGGGGCTGATGTGCAGGATTCTTCTGAAAAAATACTGAGCATCATAGACCGTTATTATTCATTGAGAAAGGATATCATCTTAAGGATAACCTATGATACAAACGGGCATGCACTTGAGTCGGAGCCATATGATCTTGAGGCTGTATTAAAAGATGCCGAAATGGTCGGAGAGATCCTTGAGAGGGCCGGGGAAAAGATATTTGTCTACCAAGGGCTGCTTGTAGGCAACTGGGGTGAGATGCATACTTCAAGATATGCGGATAACGCCTCTTTTAAAAGCATATATGAAAAGCTTTCGGGCAAAAGCTGCTATTATGCCGTAAGACGGCCTGACATACACAGGCAGCTTGCTCATTTTGGAGGAAAACTCGGTATCTTTGATGATGCGATCTTTGGGTCGGAATCGGATATGGGAACGTATATGGATCCCGAGAAAGATGTCTTGTATGAATGTGAGGTTTCTAAATCCGCACCGGGTGGCGGAGAAGCTGTCTTTGGCGGAGGGTATATCAGGAATCTGAGTGAGGCTGAGATCCTGGATTTTCTGAAAAAAAAGAGAGTCACATATCTTAACAGCGACTATGATCCGGTGCTTTTAAATCTGCTCAGGGAAAAAGGAGATCTTTTCGGCAGGATAAGCCGGAGTCTCGGATACAGGCTTGTTGTAAGGAAGGCCGTATTTCAGAAGAAAAACAGACTGCTTAGGATAACTGTGATAAACAGAGGCTTTGCTCCGGTTTACAGGAAGACTGAGAGTATATTGATCATAAAATATGCGGACGGTCATGAAACTGAACTTATGACAGATTTGGAACCCGGGAATCTGACCGATCCGGAAGATCAGGCTCAGACTGAAGCTGACCTTTCCTGCGTGCTTGATAAGGATATCAGTATGCCCGTTAAGATATACCTTAAAACACTGCGTTCATTTGACGGGAGAGTTATACGCTATGCAAATACATCTTCCGAAGACGGAAGCGTGTACATTGGAGAATTGAGATAATGGAACTGTTTTACTGGATACTTGAATATGTCAAAGTAAATATTGCATATATGCTGCTTATGTTTGTATGGCCATCCATAATCTTTCATAGGTTTCTTAAGGGCAGGTCATATACGTTCAGGTTCATGTTCTGTTCTGTAATAAGCATTGTTTTGCTTAATACATCTGTAATATTGCTTGGGCTGGTTCATCTTCTGAATGTACATGTTTTCAGGATACTGTTTTACGGAAGTATATTGCTGTGCATCTATTTTAGGATTCCGAATAAAAAAGCAAAACTGATTGAAGCCGGGAGAGTGCTTGCCGGAAGCTACGGCGTTAAGCAGATGTTTTTCAATCTTTCAAGAAATACAATCGATGCATATCACCAGTCCGTAAACGGGCTGAAAAAGAAAATTTTGTGGCGCAGGCTGGAATATGGTTTATTGTCCGTTGTTCTGATCTTCGGAATGATCTACTTCACTTATGGTTCGGTTCAGAATCATTCCTATGGCTTCGGTGATATGTATCCCCACAGTGCATGGGTATACGGACTAGTACAGGGTCAGATTTTTTCAGCGGGAATATATCCTGAAGGTATGCACTGTTTTATTTATGCAATGCATGTGCTTTTTGGAGTTAGGCTGTTCAGCTGTGTTCTTTTTACTGCAGGTGTTCATATTCTTATTTTGCTGTTAAGCGTTTATATTTTTTTCAAGGAATTGTTCAGATCGAGATATACCCCGATCTTTGCACTTGCTTTATTCCTCACTGTAGACGTTCTGTGTATTGACGAGATATACGGCATGTCAAGATTTCAGTGGACTATTCCTCAGGAATTTGGAATGTTCAGTGTGTTTATCTGTGCAACTGCTCTTATAAGATACTGCAGATCCGATGGAGCAGAGAGCAGGATAAGAACGCTTCTGGATAAAAAAGGACGAAATGTCGAAAAACTTAAGAAACTTATCTATAATGATGAACTGATAATCTTTTCAGCCGCACTTGCTGTATCTGTTATTGTCCATTTCTATGATACCGGAATGGCTTTTTTCCTTTGTCTTGCAGTTGTCCCTGTTCTGATTCACAGGATATTTATACCGAGACGTTTTGTTCCTCTTTTCGCATCTGCTATTACTGCACTGGTTATTTCAGTATCCCCGATGGCTCTTGCTTTTGCTTCGGGAATCCCTCTTCAGGGCTCAATCGGATGGGCAATGAGTGTTATAAATGGTGATGACTGGGCGGAAGAAGGACATTATGAGCAGGATACTGAAAGGCCGGAAGATTTTTCAGATGATACCGAAAGAAAGAATGCTGATGAAACAGGAGACGATCATAAAAACAGAAGTTATATTCCTGCAGGTAATGAGCATCAGATCAAGGCTTTAGGCTATGTAAAACCTGCTGGTATAGTGATAACTGCAAATGGGGTTGTTCATAAGTTTGTAAACGGATTATATAAGGGCGGTTATGAAACTCTATACAGACAGGAAAGAGCCAAGCTAATCGTTTGTCTTACCTTTATCGCATTCATATTGTTCATCGTATGTAAGATGATCAATGTTATATATGCTGTTAAGAATAAAGACAGAGCAATATCAATGTGTCTTTTTGACGGATATTTTGTTCTTGTACTTGCTTCAATAATCTTTATGATGCTGTATTCCGCTGATTCCATTGGCCTTCCAAGCCTTTTTGCAAGAAGCAGACTATGTGGTATTGAAAGATTTTTAATCTGTGCAGTATGTGTTATTCCCATTGATCTTGTATTTATGTTCCTTGAGAAAAAAACACCTTCATGGGTGGCAGACGTCTCTGGAATTGTTGTCACTTCGGTGATATACGTTGGAACGATAGTGACTGGTAATTTCCACGGATATCTTTATTGTGAATTTACCAGATATAATTCAGTTGTAAATGTGACAGAATCCATTGTTTCAAATATCGATAAGCAGAAATTTACAATAGTTTCACCTGTTGATGAACTATATCAGATCATTGAATACGGATATCATGAAGAACTTGTCCAATTCATTAATGACTGCGTAGAGAAGGACTATACACTTCCTACTGAATACGTTTTTATATTCCTTGAAAAGCGTCCTCTGAAGTATGCACAGTTTAATTTTTCATCAGGACCTGCATGGCTGGCTGAAGAAAAGTATATGGATTATTATGATTATAAAACCGGCAGCCAGTATCCGAATTATATTAATTCAACAGCTTCACCTGAAATTGCAACAGGACCGTTTTATAAGTTTCCTGTTTCTTCTCAGTCATATAATGACTGGCTTACAAGAACCGTTCTGGAATCCAGAATGCTCAAATGGGTTAATGATTTTAATGATCTTTATCCGAATGAGCTTCATGTCTATTATGAAGATGATCTGTTTGTATGTTATTATTTCAGACAGAATCCGGCATGCCTGTATCAGCTCGGATTCGAAGCGGATGACAGCAGAGTTACTACTCAGTCGGTGATCATGGGAAATTGATATGGGTATTGATATTGTTATACCATGGGTGGATGGTTCGGATCCCGCATGGCAGGCTGAAAAAAGAAAATATCTGTCTGAAAACTCCTATGGTGACAGAGATGAGAGATTTCGCGACTGGGGGCTTTTGAAATACTGGTTCAGATGTATTGAGAAGAATGCCCCGTGGGTGAGAAAGCTCCACTTTGTTACATGGGGGCATATTCCTAAATGGCTTGATGTATCAAATCCAAAACTAAATGTCGTTAATCACAGGGATTTTCTTCCTGCCGATTCGCTTCCCTGCTTTAACAGTTCTTTGATCGAAAGATATCTTCACAGGATACCTGATCTTGCAGAGCAATTTGTTTATTTCAATGATGATTGCTTTCTTATAGGGAAAACTGATGAGGATTTCTTTTTTAAAAACGGACTGCCGCGGGATATGCTTGCTTTTCAGCCTGTTGTGGCTAATCCGGATAATCCGGGAATGACACATCTTTTCCAAAACGACATTCTTGTATTGTCAAAATATTTTGATAAGAGAAGAAATGTAAGGGAGCATCCTTTTAATTATTTTCATATTGGGTACCCTGCTATTTATTTCTTTTATAACATGTTGGAGCTTGCTTTCCCGAGATTTACAGGATTGTATTCAATTCATAATGCATCGGCTTTTTTGAAAAGCTCTTATGTCAGGGTATGGGAAAAAGAGAGCGGATATCTTGAAAAACTAAATGTAAACCGTTTCAGGGCCGATACGGATGTGAACCAGTATCTTTTCAGAGAGTGGGGGAAGCTTGAAGGCAATTTCATTCCTTCTGATATCGCAAGACATATGATGTATTCAGAACTGTCCGATGATAACAGGGCTATATTCAAGTTTATCTCTTTGGGAAGAAAAGGCATGTTCGGCCCTTCAATCAAATGCCTGTGCATAAATGATACGGGGCTTGTATCGGATTTTGAGAGAGTGCGGGAAGAACTGGCCTTAGCATTTGAGTCTGTGTATAACGAAAAATCTTCTTTTGAGAAGTGATCTTTGATTCAGCATGTACCTGCCTTCCTTCGGATAATATGAGAGTGGATTCAGAGAAAAAAAGCAGAACAGAATATTCTGCGAGGAATACGACTGTTGCGGTTATTTCCAGAGTGCTGGCGATACTTATGGGATTTGCCGCAAGGGTTGTTTTTACGCATACTCTCAGCTCCGATTATGTCGGGATAAACGGGCTGTTTTCGGATATCCTCAATGTTCTTGCTTTATCGGAGCTTGGCGTGGGGACTGCGATCACCTATGCATTATATAAACCGATTGCTTCCGGTGATATCGAAAAACAGAAGATCCTGATGCAAATGTTCAAAAGGTTTTATTATGTTGTTGCAGGGATCATTTTCGTATGCGGACTGGCCGTTCTTCCATTTATGGATATACTCATAAAGGATCAGCCTGATGTTCCGTATCTTACTGTCATATATCTGATGTATCTTGCTAATTCCGTTTTGTCATATATAGGCATTTACAGGAAGACTTTGATAGATGCATACCAGGTCGGTTATATAAGTACAATTATTCAGACTTCATCATGGTTTGTTCAAAACATCATTCAGATAATCGTTCTCATTACTACCGGAAACTATATTCTTTATCTTTCAATTTGGATCCTGTGTACCGTTCTTGGAAACGCATGCATATATTTTAAAGCGTCAAGAATGTATCCGTTCCTGAATGACAGAAAATGCGGAGAACTAAAAGCTGAAGAGAAGAGATCGCTTTGGACCAATGTACGCGCGATGATGGTCCATAAGATCGGAGGTGTGCTCGTCAACAATACCGACAATCTTCTTTTATCTTCCCTGGTAGGTACTCTTGCTGTAGGTAAATATTCCAATTATTTTCTGATAATCGGTTCCGTAAAGCAGGTCCTGGAGCAGATGTTCCAGGGGATGATGGCCAGTGTCGGAAATATGAATGTGAGTGAATCAAAGGAAAGGATCAGAAGGATATTTGATGCGATTTTTTTCATGGGACAGTGGGTATATGGTCTGATAACGATAATGATGTTTGAGATACTCGATGTTTTTGTGGGAATAAGCTTTGGCGAGCTGTACCGCTTTGATGAAAACATCACATTTGTCCTGTGTCTGGTTTTTTACTTTACGGGTATGAGACAGCCTACCTTGATATTCA
Organism: uncultured Lachnospiraceae bacterium; assembly: GCA_946531495.1. Lineage (GTDB taxonomy): Bacteria > Bacillota > Clostridia > Lachnospirales > Lachnospiraceae > AC2028. The sequence goes on from CAMNAQ010000016.1 coordinate 17,404, forward strand.
GGGATTCTATCGGATTATTTAAATATGATAAATGGAAGGCTGTTGCCGAGGCAGTTATCAATCTGATAGTTTCTTTTGTTCTCGGATATTATTACGGTGTGATCGGAGTGTTTATCGGAACGCTTGTAAGCACACTCCTTACATCCTTCTGGGTAGAACCGTATATGCTTTATAAGCACAGGCTAAAATGCAGCTGTATAACCTATTTTGCAAGATATATTCTGTTTACGGCTGTCACGTTTGCAATCTGGTACTTTGAACATCATTTTGTATCTGCATTCATGAGCTTTGATTCAAAATGGATTGAGATAGTTGTAAGAGTGATCTTTACCTTTACGGTTACGAATCTTGTATATCTGACAGTTTATTTCAGGAATAAGGATTTCAGATTTCTCGTATATAAAGCAAAGGATTTAATGGAAAAGCGACTGGGACATGGATAAGGCAAATTCGGCACTCGCAATGCTTTTGCGGCAAAGTCTGACTTCATCGGAGCCTGAAAGCAGCGCAGAGCCGCTCAAAATTGAAGAGTGGGATGATGTCATAAAGCTTTCCGAAAGCCACAAGGTTACAGGATTGCTTTTTGATACGGTATCGCGCCGGGGGGATGTACCTGACACGGTTTCGGATGCTGTCCGGAAAGCGGCTCTTAAGACCGCTGCGCAGGATTTCAGACTATTGTTTTTGTCGAGAGATATATTGAATACATTTGAGACTTCCGGTATACCGGCAGTTCTTCTCAAGGGCATGGGAACAGCTTCGTTTTACACGAATCCTCTAAGCAGAAAGAGCGGTGACGTGGATATTCTTATAGCTGATGAGGCTCGGATCGACGAAGCGGTATGTTTACTCGAAAAACATGGGTTTAAGGTTAAAGAAAGACAGTTTGCGCTACATCATATCGTAATGGTCACGGATGATGATATCGACATCGAGCTTCATACCATGCTGGCAGAGCCCTTTGATAATGAGAAGGTGAACAGCTTTCTGAGACTTCAGCAGAATAGCCTTACCGTTACTGATGATGAAGGCAAAAAAATTCTCAATAATGAATTTGTAAAAAGGATCGATGTACTTGGAGCCGGGCTGACGGTTCTTGAAGATGCATATCATGCATATGAGCTTCTCTTACATATGCTTCAGCATTATCTCAGATCGGGATTTGGTATCAGACTTCTGTGTGACTGGGTCGTTTTTTGGAACTCGGTAAATAGCATGGATACCGTAAACAGGTATCTTTGGCTTGTCAGAAACAGCGGTATAAAAGGCTTTTCCGATATGATAACACTTGAATGCTACAGATACCTTGGACTTAAAAAAGCATGCGCAGCATGGCTTAAACCGGAAGAGAGCAAACTTACAAAAGGAGATATTGATAAATTCTGGAATGAGTTTATCTCGTACGGTGAATTCGGAAAAGGCTCCGGAGACAGGATGGTTGCATTAAGGGGAAATGGTCTGTTTGATTATCTAAGAGAATTTCAACATCAGATGTGGCTGAATTATCCCAGGGAAAGCAGGTTCCTTCTCATCCGGCCTGTCTTGTACCTGATCACACTTATCAGATTCCTTATAAACAATAGGAAGGTAAGAAGTACTTCGCTTGGAGCTGTTTTAAAATCTGCCGGTCAAAGAGGAAAAATGATAAATAAGCTTAAATTGTTTTCTTAGATGGGAGTGTCGGAGATAATATTAAGATTTTATTAAGATTTTCCTTGACTTATGAAGCTTGATTGTATATATTAATTTTGTATACATGTTGAATGCAGGAAATATCTGCGTTTATAAGATCGATTAGCGCGAGGAGAGATTATGAAAAGATATATCAGACCAGAGGTACTTGAATTAGAGGATATCGCAGAGGGTATTTATGCAGATGGAAGCGGAGAGGTTGTTGATACACCTGCTCCTCAGACCGAAGACCCCGGTACCGGTGCACCTGCTGTGTATGATGGCTATGTTGGCGGAGACTGCTATACTACTACGGTAGAGCCTGGTCAGAGCGAACTTCAGAATCCCAGTGAGCATTTCAAGATATACCAGATCACAGCTGTTCATCACTCTGTTAAGCATATTTCTTCTCATCAGAGAATTGTTCTTGCTGTTAACAACGCAAACTACACCAATGTTACCTGCCAGGGCTTTAATGTGAATAAGAACGGAACCGAGATCTCAATTGATAGAGACGGCAATATGGCTGATGCGTATGGCAGTGGAGACAAGATCACCGTAAATGTAAGATTTGATCTTCCTCTTGATGATCCCAAAGCCGCATTTTTTGATGTAGTAGGTGCCACAACTATGTGCACACATGCAACAAATGAGCATGGTGAGATTGACTGAGTCTGGTTGCCTGATATCAGATGCACTGTTTGCAACAGCAGACAGTGCATTTTGTTATGATGATGAATATGATCAAAAGGATAAAAAGATATTTTAATATTCCAAGAATCAGAAAACTGCTGGTGTGGTTTGGCGCATATGTCAGGCAGTACTGGAAGGAAATCGTCTTTTACACGGTACTTGGTCTCTCCAGTACTATACTGACTTTTGTAAGTGCATTTATATCTAAAAATCTTGTGGATATCGTTACCGGTGAAGACAAGGGGCAGGTTGTATCAACATTTATATCCATGATAGGAATGACACTTGCTTCTACACTGGTCGGTCAGATAACCGGGTATTTTTCGGCTATGGTCAGTATGAAGGTGGAGAACAGGATAAAAGCAGAGTTCTTCGAAAAAGTATTAAAGGCCGACTGGGAAGAGCTGAGCAGGTTTCGAACCGGTGATTTAATGGTCAGATTGAACAGCGATTCTACGAATCTGTCTACCGGGATCCTTAATTTTATACCGAATCTTTTTATTTATTTCGTTCGTTTTTTTATTGCGCTGTTCATGATTGTGTATTACGATTTTTCGTTTGCAATCATTTCACTCATCGGTGTGCCGTTTTCATTTTTCATATCAAGAAAGCTCGCCAGAAAAATGAAAAAGTCAAATATGAGCTCAATGACACTCAATTCGAGGGTTTCAAGTTTTAATCAGGAAACATTTGCCAATATACAAACTATTAAGGCTTTTGACCTTTTGGGTTCGTATATAAGGGATCTTAAGAGTATTCAGGAAGATCAGGTGAAGATCCGGCTTAACTATCAGAAGATCATGGTTATAAATTCAATTCTCATGGTGATTGTCGGACTTATTATTTCATATGCATCCTACGGCTGGGGAATCTACAGAGTCTGGAGCGGAGCAATAACCTACGGTACTATGACGATGTTCCTGACGCTCGCATCAACGCTGAGCGGAGCTCTTAATAATCTGCTTACACTTATTCCTTCCGCAATTCCTCTTCTGACATGCGCGTCAAGACTTATGGAAATAGAAGCTCTCCGCGAAGAGGATTTCTCTGAGAAGGATCAGGTGGCGGAATATTATGAAAAGTATGGACAGAAAGGATTAAGGATTGAGATTGACGATGTTAAGTACTCATATAAAAACGGAAATGAGGTATATGAGGATGTTTCGCTCTATGCGAATCCCAATGAAGTGGTAGCACTGATCGGCCCCTCCGGTCAGGGAAAAACCACAATGCTAAGGATGCTGCTCGCCTTGATAACTCCAAAAGAGGGAAAGGCATTTATATCAGGAGAGGGAGGAGAACAGCTTAATATTACTGCGTCTGTCAGACAATTCATTTCATATGTTCCTCAGGGTAATACCATGTTCTCGGGAACTATTGCAGATAATCTAAGAAAAGTAAAAGAGGATGCAACAGACGAAGAGATCATTGAAGCATTAAAGTCAGCCTGTGCCTGGGAGTTTGTAAGTAAGCTTCCCGATGGGATAAATACCGAAATCAAGGAAAGAGGAGGAGGTTTTTCCGAGGGACAGGCACAGAGGCTTTCCATTGCAAGAGCTTTTCTAAGACGTTCACCGATACTGCTTCTTGATGAAGCTACCTCGGCTCTTGATCCCGATACTGCAAGGATGGTATTAAAGAATATAACAGAGGATAACTATCCCCGCACATGCATTTTGACCACCCACAGACCCGGTATGTTGAAGGGATGCGACAGAGTCTACCGTATAGCTGAAAAGCAGTGCCATGAACTGACGAGAGAAGAGATTGAAGAAGTTATTGAAAAAGGATAAATAGTATCGCTTCCGTTTTGTTCCAGGATGTCCGAGAAGAAAACGGAAGCGTTTTTACATTATTTATGGAGCTTTTATCAGCCTAAAAAGATATCAATTGAGGATTGAAGAGTCTGTTGAGCCGAGGGGGTTTTAGTACAGTAAAGCCGGCACATGTATATCTGTTTGCAAACAGGCAGGAGATCCGCAATCATGGTTTTAAGACTATTTCCGGTCCAGACAGGTGAGATGGTTCTTCTTGTTAGAGATACAAGCCCGGATGAAACTGATAGTGCTTCGACACGGTCAGATTCTGAACGCCTAAGAAATATGACTCCTCCGATTTTGTGTTTTAATTTATCATATTTTTCGGATGTTCCACACCACGGGATTCCCCATATGAAAGCTTCTCCGTTTTCTGTGCCCATTAGATTAAGATCCCCGTTTATGTGGGGGGTATCCAGCACTTTATGCCATAGAGCAGCATGAGTGGATTTTCCAGTGCCGGCAGATGCTGAAAAGAGCCAGGCCCTGTCTTTGTAAAGAATAGACGCAGAGTGTATTGCGTATTTCTTGTTCTTTTCAGCAAGATAAAGGAAGGGCAGTCTTATTGCGTGAAACAGATGGTAGGTAAGATTCGGAGCTTTCAGTGCATAGATGGTAACTGACTTCCCGTCTTGGGATAACCTGA
>CAMNAQ010000017.1 GCA_946531495.1 uncultured Lachnospiraceae bacterium
GCTGGGCGGAGGAACACCCGTGCAGCTTCAGAACCAGCCTCTTATCAAAATGTGCGGAACGGTTGTTTATCTTCGCATAACCCCGGAGAGCGTATATGAAAGGCTTAAGGGGGACAAAACAAGGCCTCTTTTACAATGCGAGGATCCGCTTGGCAGGATAAGAAAGCTTATGGCTCAAAGGATCCCGGCATATGAAAGATGTGCGGACATCATTGTGGATACCGGTGATACGGACAGAGAAGATGTGATGAGAGCGGTTCTTGACAGGCTCAGGGATATCGGCTGGGAAATACCCGATGATGTAAAGGATGATCGCAGAAAGGACAGCATATGAAGATACTGGTCATAAACGGTCCCAATCTGAATTTTCTTGGGATCAGGGAAAAAAGCATTTACGGCGACAGGGACTATGATCATCTGATAGGGATGATAGAAGATTATGCCGGAAAGATCGGAGCTGAGATATCATTTTTCCAGTCCAATCACGAGGGCGCTATCATAGACAGGCTGCAGCAGGCGTATTTCGACCGTGAAGACGGCATCGTGATCAATCCGGGAGCATATACACATTACAGCTATGCTATACATGATGCCCTGAAGAGTCTCGAAGAACCCGTCAAGGTGGAAGTGCATATCTCGGATATACAGACAAGGGAAGAATTCCGAAAGGTATCCGTTACAGCTCCGGCATGTGATCATCAGATCTACGGAAAAGGATTTGACGGTTATCTTGAGGCCATTGATTATATAATTGAACATAAAAAATAAATTTTGTTGAAATCCCGACTCTTTTAATGTAAGATATTCGAGGATTATTTTGGCTGCTTAGTATAGTAGGAGGTTTTAATTTATGATTTCTGCAGGTGACTTCAGAAACGGTATTACCATCGAACTTGATAATTCCGTTTATCAGATCATCGATTTCCAGCATGTTAAGCCCGGCAAGGGAGCGGCATTTGTCCGCACCAAGCTTAAGGACATCAAGAACGGTGGCGTTATCGAGCGTACCTTCCGTCCCACCGAGAAATGTCCTCAGGCTCATATAGATAGAAAGGATATGCAGTATCTGTACAAGGACGGCGATCTTTACACCTTTATGGATACAGAGACTTATGATCAGGTTCAGCTTTCCGGCGATCTTGTTGGCGATGCTCTCAAGTTTGTCAAGGAAAATGATATCTGTAAGGTATGTTCTCACAACGGTAATGCATTCTCAATCGAGCCTCCTCTTTTTGTAGAGCTCGAGATCACTGAGACTGAGCCCGGCTTCAAGGGCGACACCGCTACCGGTGCCAGCAAGCCCGCTATCGTTGAGACCGGAGCACAGGTTGCAGTACCTCTCTTTGTAGAGACCGGTGATAAGATCAAGATCGATACCAGAACCGGAGAGTATCTCTCAAGAGTATAAGCCCTTTCTTTCATAGCAATGCAGATCACAGCCATGCGGATGACGCGTGGCTGTTTTTTGTGTGTCCGGATCTTTCGCATGTTAACGGATCAATGTGACAGCCGAAGATAATGCTATGAAAGGATGATTATGGAAATAAGAGAATTCTCTGGAAATATGAAAAAAGCTTTGGAAAAGAAACTTGGAGACGGCTATACGGTCGAGGAGAAAACAATAAGCAAGAATAACGGTGTTTCTCTTGAAGCACTTGTGATTCGGAAGGATAAGATCAATCTGTCGCCTACAATCTATCTGAGGTCATATTATGAAAGATATACGGGCGGTGAAGGGCTGAAGTCCGTCAGTGAAAGCCTGCTTAGCGACTATTACAATGCTGTTCCGCCGCAAGGCATCGATATGGATTTTTATACCGATTACGAAAAGGTAAGAGAAGGATTGTTTTATAAGCTGATCTCAACCGAAAGAAACAGCGCCCTTCTTGAAGAGATCCCCCATATTCCTTTTCAGGACCTTGATATCGTGTTCTATTATTCTCTGGATACCGAAGGGATGCCCGAAGGAACGATCCTTGTAAGAAATAAGCATATGGAAATGTGGGGGATCGGTACCGAAGAACTGATGAAGGATGCAACGGCAAATTCTCCTCTCTCGATGCCTGCCAAATGCAGCATGCTTTTGGATGTGATAAAGGAAATGAAACCGGAATCTGCGGAATTCATTAGTGACTATGATAATCTGCCTCCGATGTATATCATCAGTAACGAAAAAATGATAAACGGAGCTTCGGCTATTCTTTATCCCGGATTGCTGAGCGAATTATCGGATAAGCTGGGTTCCGGTCTTCTTATCATTCCGAGTTCTGTGCACGAAGTTATCGTCATTCCGGAAAACGGCATAGATGACCGGGACTATCTCAGGAGGATGATATATTGCATTAACAGAAGCCAGCTTGATCCCCAGGATATCCTGTCGGATACTCTGTACTATTTTGATGCGGAGACCGAAAAGATCACCGTGGCCTCATAAATACGGAGGCGGGAGCAAAGGCCTGCACACCGGATCCGGCTGCAAAAGGCCCAGGCAGGCTGCAAATGATATGGGCAGGCTGCAGGTGGCCTAAAACTTTACACTACGGACTATTTATGGTAAAATTCCAAAGATTGTAATATTTTTGTAACAAGTCGTCATTTGACCTGTTACGGACAATTTTTCGTGCAGCCGTAGTCTAATGGATAGAACGAAGGCCTCCGACGCCTTTAATGCAGGTTCGATTCCTGTCGGCTGCATATGGAGAATAGATGAACAAGGATTTTTACAAGAAAATAGTTCCGTTTGTTCAGAAGAATATAAAGATAGTCGCTCCTGTACTTCTTATCCTGGTATCTGCCATAGTGACGTATGTGGCTCTTTCCGCAAGGGACAGAAGAGCTCAGGCTCCCGAGGCTCCGGTTCAGGAGACAGTGATCACAGAGCCGACAGCTCCGGTTGTGGAAGCTCCGGCACCTGTAGTGCTTACGGAAAATACCGATGAGTCACTTTCAGAATTTTTCGGAGGCTATTATCTCTGCCTTTCAAACGGAGATGTAGACACACTCGAGACCATGCTTGATTCGCTTGAACAGCTTGATAAGCTCATTAAGGCTGAGCAGAGTCAGTACCTTGATTATGAGCTTTCAAATATCTATACCATTCCGGGATATGATGATTCCTCGGTGATAGCATTTGCCGTCACCAATGTGACATTTGATAAATATCCGGATAATCCGCTTCCTGCTTATGATGGTTTCTATCTCAAGAAGGATCAGGAAGGAAAATATATCATAATAAACGGTGAGCTTTCATCCGCCGAAAATGAGTATATTGCCGAAGCGCTGACCTGCGATGATGTTGTGGAGCTTGGGAACAGGATCACAGCGGATTATAATGATAAGATCACCGCAAAGCCGGAACTCCTTACATATATGAAAGAGCTTGATTCCGTTGTGAGCCTTGAAGCCGGAGAAAAGCTTGCCGCACTGAATTCCGGAGAAGAGATAGAAATGCCCGAGATAGAGACTCCGACCGAAGAAGGTGAGGAAAACGACGTAAGGATGGCAACAGCCAATTCCAATGTAAACGTCAGAGTATCGGATTCCATGAATGCTGATACGATGGGACAGCTTCGCGGAGGCCAGTCGGTAGAGGTTACCGAGATCAGGGGCAACGGATGGTCACAGATCAATTACGAAGGCAAGGTCGGATATGTAAAGTCAGAATATCTTACCCTTGATATCGATATAAGTACCGTGGAGACCATCGGAACCGTTACCGCTACGGAAACCCTGAATATAAGGGCAACCGCAAGCACGGACGGAATGATAATGGGATCCTTCGCGAAGGGCACAACGGCAAGGCTTGTATCGGAAGAGAACGGATGGTGTGCAGTAGTCTATAATAACAAGGTGGTTTACCTGAGTTCCCAGTACCTTGAAATTGAACTTGATTAATATTTTTATGAGTCAGAAGGCTGAGCCTTCTGACTCATTTTTTTGGAAAGCTGATGCGCTGTTTATATTTTCCCTGCCGTGACGGATTTGTATAAAAAAATAATTGTATACATGTATTTGTGTATTTACTTTATCGATTTAAAGTGATATTATTTTTTTTGGTTTTGAATAAAACCGACTATTTGAAACAGTTTGCGACCAGCGCAACGAACCTAAGATTTAAGGAGGAGTTTATTTATGTCTTATGTTGACGAGATCTATGACAGAGTAGTAGCACAGAATCCCGCCCAGCCCGAGTTCCATCAGGCAGTTAAGGAAGTTCTTGAGTCCCTCAGGGTCGTTATCGAGGCTAATGAAGAGGAGTACAGAAGAGATGCTCTTCTTGAGAGACTTACCACTCCCGAGCGCCAGATCCTTTTCAGAGTTCCCTGGGTAGATGATAAGGGACAGGTTCAGGTCAACAATGCAATGAGAGTTCAGTTCAACTCTGCTATCGGACCTTACAAGGGAGGCCTCAGACTTCATCCTTCAGTTAACATCGGCATTATCAAATTCCTCGGCTTTGAGCAGATATTCAAGAATTCACTTACCGGTCTTCCTATCGGCGGCGGCAAGGGAGGATCTGATTTCGATCCCAAGGGAAAGTCAGACAGAGAGATCATGGCATTCTGCCAGAGCTTCATGACCGAGCTCTTTAAGTATATCGGAGCAGATACCGACGTTCCCGCAGGTGATATCGGTACCGGCGCTCGTGAGATCGGATTTATGTATGGACAGTATAAGAGACTTACAGGACTCTATGAGGGAGTTCTTACCGGAAAGGGACTTTCCTACGGCGGATCTCTTGCAAGAACCGAAGCTACCGGTTACGGACTTCTTTACATGACTCAGGAAATGCTCAAGTGCAACGGAATCGACATCGCAGGCAAGACCTGTGCTGTATCGGGATCAGGAAATGTTGCCATCTATGCTATCCAGAAGGCTCAGCAGCTTGGCGCAAAGCCTGTTACCTGCTCTGACTCAACCGGATGGATCTATGATCCCGAAGGAATCGATGTTGCACTCCTTAAGGAGGTTAAGGAAGTTAAGAGAGCAAGACTTACCGAGTATGCAGCAGCAAGACCTTCAGCTCAGTATCATGACAAGGCTACCGAGGGAACCAATCAGTGGGAGATCAAGGTTGATATCGCTCTTCCCTGTGCAACCCAGAACGAGCTTAATCTTGACGATGCCAAGAAGCTTGTTGCAAACGGCGTTATCGCTGTATGCGAAGGTGCAAATATGCCTACCACTCTTGAAGCTACCAAGTATTTCCAGGAGAACAAGGTTTACTTTGTTCCAGGAAAGGCAGCAAATGCAGGCGGCGTAGCTACTTCTGCACTTGAGATGAGCCAGAACTCCGAAAGACTTTCATGGACATTTGAAGAGGTTGATGCAAAGCTTAAGAACATCATGGTCAACATCTTCCACAATCTTGATGATGCATCCAAGAAGTACGGACTTGAAGGCGATTATGTTGCAGGCGCTAACATTGCAGGCTTCCTCAAGGTTGCTGACGCAATGAAGGCTCAGGGTATCGTATAAGCTCTGAGTGATCTGAAATTATAAAAATGCCTAGGGGCTGTCGCACTAAAATGATTTAATCATCTAGTGCGAAAGCCCCTTTATTTATGGCTGTCATGCGGCGGCTTTTGCAGAAAATACATCTTAAAATTCGGTAAAATGAAGTGTCCCGTCATGTAAAAAAAGAGCATTTTGTGGTATCATAGATAAGTATTTTTATGTATTGAAACGGGGTATCCGGTGGCAGCAGGAAATGTGATAACCGCATATGTTGACGGGTCGTTCAACGTAGAGACCGGAGTGTATTCTTTCGGTTGTGTTTTTCTGCCCGAGGACGGAACCGTAAGGGTTATGTGCGGAAGCGGAAATGATCCAGGGAATGCAAAGCAGAGGAATGTGACCGGTGAAATGCTCGGCGCAATGAATGCCGTTTTGTGCGCCATAAAGAGCGGTTACAAAGGGATAGATATCTATTATGACTATCAGGGTATAGAAGCCTGGGTTACCGGAGCGTGGAAGAGCAAGAACGATCTGACCAGGTCATACTCAATGGCCATGAGGGGCTGGATGAGTCATATAGAAATAGGCTTTCATAAGGTTGAAGCCCATACCGGTGTGAAATATAACGAGATTGCAGACAGGATGGCTAAAAGAGGCTCCATGACGGTCGGGATACCTGAATGCCGCATGATAGAGGATATGGAAGAATGGACTCAGGAAAAGTGAGACTCAATAAGTTTCTGGCTGAGTCCGGGATCTGTTCAAGACGTGAAGCGGACAGGCTTATCGAAGCCGGAAAGATCATCGTTGGCGACCATGTTGCCGTATTGGGGGAGATGGTATCTCCGGACGACAGGGTGGAATATGAAGGCAGAGTATTGAAGGGAATGGAGAAAACTGTCGTACTTGCCTTCTATAAGCCGAGAGGCGTTACAACATCCGAGAAGGATGCACATGCGGACAGGCTGGTAAGCGATTATATCGATTATCCTGTCAGAGTCACATATGCCGGCAGGCTCGACAAGGATTCGGAAGGACTGATCCTTCTTACGAATGACGGTGATCTCATAGACCGGATGATGAGAGGTTCAAATCGTCATGAAAAGGAATACCTTGTAACAGTTAACCGTGAAGTTACGGAAGAGATGTGCGAAAAACTCCGTACAGGTATTTTTCTTCCGGGACTCGGAGTTAAGACCAGGCCCTGCAAGGTTGTGATAAAGGACAAAAATACCATATCAGTTACGCTTACACAGGGGCTTAACAGACAGATCAGGAGAATGTGTGAGCAGGTAGGGCTTAAGGTCAGAAAGCTAAAGAGGATCCGGGTTATGTCCGTAACACTGGGAAACCTGAAACCCGGTGAATACAGGGAGCTGACAGGTAGTGAGATAGAAGGGCTGCGTCAGGCAAAATAATGGCAGATGAAGTTAAGATAAACAGAATAAAGGAACTGAACAGCATCCTGAAAAAGGCATCCGAGGATTATTATGCCAAGGATGAGTCTCCGCTCTCTGACAGAGAATATGATGCCCTGTATGATGAACTGGTTAAGCTTGAGGAGGAAACAGGCGTAATACTTGCTGGAAGTCCCACCCAGAATGTCGGTTACGAAGCGGTGGATGAGCTTCCCAAGGAAAGACATCCATCACCCATGCTTTCCCTTGGCAAGACGAAATCAAGGGAAGAGCTCGCACAGTGGCTCGGAGACCATGAAGGCGTCTTAAGCTGGAAGCTTGACGGACTTACGATCGTCCTTACATACGAAAACGGAGAGCTTGTAGAGGCTCTTACAAGAGGTAACGGAGAGATAGGTGAGGTCATAACACCAAATGCCAGGGTGTTCGATAATGTTCCCCTCAGGATCTCTTTTACAGGTGAGCTTGTAGTCAGAGGCGAGGCTGTTATCTCATATAAGGACTTTGAAAAGATCAATGCATCGATAGTTAACGATGCCGATAAATACAAAAATCCCAGAAACCTGTGCAGCGGATCGGTAAGACAGCTTGATTCCGGGATCACAGCAAAAAGACATGTCAGGTTCGTGGCATTTAATCTGGTTTCCGCAGAAGGGGCCGATGAAACAATAATGGACTCTGCGGACGGAAGGCTTTCATTTTTGGAGTCGCTGGGATTTGAGGCTGTACAGAGGATGAAGGTGACTTCCGCTACTGTTGCGGATGCAGTTGCCGAATATGAAAAGAGGGTAGCTGATTATGAGATACCCTCCGACGGACTTGTGCTGACCTATGAGGATATAAAGTACGGCATTTCTCTCGGAAGGACCGCAAAATCACCCAGGCATTCGATAGCATTTAAATGGGCGGATGAGACAGCAGAGACGACTCTCAGAGAGATCGAGTGGAGCGCCAGCAGAACGGGGCTTATCAATCCCGTTGCGATATTTGATCCCGTTGAACTTGAGGGAACAACCGTAAGCAGGGCCTCAGTCCACAATATCAGTATCGTTAAGGAATTAAAGCTTGGTATCGGTGACCGCATCACCGTATATAAAGCCAATATGATAATTCCGCAGATTGCGGAGAACCTTACGGGAAGCGGAAATCTTACTATTCCCGCCAGATGTCCTGTCTGCGGAGCGGAAACCGAGATAAGAGCACTTAACGAAGCCGAAAGCCTGTATTGTACCAATCCGGGCTGCGCCGCAAAACAGATCAAGACATTCTCACAATTTGTTTCCAGGGATGCATTGAATATTGACGGTCTTTCCGAGATGACTCTCGAGAAGCTGATAGATATGGGATTTATCAGGGAATTTGATGATCTTTTCCATCTGGACAGATACAGGGAGAAGATCGTACATATGGAAGGCTTTGGCGAAAGATCCTATTCCAATCTGGTGGAATCAGTAAAGACCGCATCAAGGACGACCCTTCCCAGATTTCTCTTCGGACTCGGAATTGCCGGAATAGGTGTTGCGAACGCCAAGGTTCTTGCAAAAGCCTATGGCCATGACATAGAGAAGATAAGGAAGGCTGATGCTGCCGAGCTTTCTGCCATTGACGGCATCGGCCCCGTGATGGCACAGGCTATATGTGATTATTTTGCCTCCGGCGAGAATAACCGTATCGTAGATGATGTGTTGAAGGATCTTGATATCGAGATCCCGTCCGCATCCGGAGAACAGAATCTTTCGGGGCTGACCTTTGTTATCACCGGAAGCCTTGAATACTACGGAAACAGAAATGAACTGAAGGAAGAGATCGAAAACAGGGGCGGGAAGGTTGCAGGAAGCGTATCTGCCAAGACCACCGCGCTTATCAATAATGATGCTGCTTCGGCATCTTCCAAGAATAAAACAGCTAAAAGCCTTGGTGTAACGATCATCACCGAGGATGAATTCATAAATACATATTTGAAGGAGTGATCTATAAATGCCTATCAAGGTACAGAGCGATCTGCCTGCAAGACAGATCCTTGAAACTGAAAACATATTCGTGATGGATGAAAACCGCGCTATGCATCAGGACATAAGACCGCTTAGCGTGCTCATTCTCAACAATATGCCGGTGAAGCAGGATACGGAGTTGCAGCTTTTGAGAGCATTATCCAATACGCCGCTTCAGGTTGATGTAACATTCATGATGACATCAACACATGTGTCTCATAACACTTCTGCATCACATCTGAATAAATTCTATGTCACATTCGATGATATCAAGGATCAGAATTTTGACGGAATGATAATCACCGGAGCTCCTGTTGAGGATATCTCCTTCGAAGAGGTTGATTACTGGGATGAAACGGTAAAGATACTCGACTGGGCGGATAAGCATGTAACGAGTATTTTCCATATCTGCTGGGGAGCACAGGCCGGTTTTTACCATTATTACGGGATCAATAAAAGGCAGCTTCCCGCAAAGCTTTTCGGAGTCTTCGAGCACAGGGTGCTGAACCGGAAGATACCTCTTGTAAGGGGATTTGATGATGTATTCCTGGCACCGCATTCAAGACATACGGATACTCCTTCCGAGGAATTGAAAAAATGTCCCGAATTGACTATCCTCGCGGAGTCGGATGAAGCCGGAGTATATCTTGCAATGGCAGAGAACGGCCATAAGATATTTGTTACGGGTCATTCAGAATATGACAGGATGACGCTTAAGAATGAATATGACAGGGATAAGGGTAAGAGAGATGATGTCAATATTCCGGTAAATTATTTCCCGAATGACGATCCGGAGCAAAGACCATTGCTCAGCTGGAGATCACACTCCAACAATCTGTACAGCAACTGGCTGAATTATTACGTTTATCAGATGACGCCTTATGATGTTAACACCATAGGAAAATAACATTTTCCGCATATATTATAAATGGAGGTTTATGTTATGAGTAAAAAGAGAAAGTCACTGAAGCAGATAATCCTGTTAAGAGTGCTTGTTGCGGTTGCATTGATAATTGTGATCATAACCGAGTACGACATGAACAGACAGTCCGAGCAGATAAAGAGCCTGTCAATGTCTCTTCTGGCACGTGACTCCGTGGCATATTCCCAGGAGATCAATAACTGGTGGAGCCTTATAAAGAGCAGGGTTGAGATGACTTCCGAAATGTGGAAGAGTTCTCCTTCCATGGATTATGCGCAGACCGGAAGACTTCTTGTTGCCCTTACCGAATCGGATCCCGATTCACAGGATATCTATATGGCATACGGAAATGCAGGCAGATTTATCGATGGCTCGGGATGGGTACCTGATGATTCGTTTGTGTTTACGGACAGAGTATGGTATAAGGGCGCTGTTGCGGCAAACGGAGAGATCTATACATCCGATCCTTATGTGGATGCATCTACCGGAAAAACATGTCTTGCCTGCTCGATACTTGTAAGAGAAGGCGTTGTTCTCAGCAGCGACATAGTATTCGATAAGATGCAGGAAAAGCTGGATAACTTTGAATCAAGCTCCGATGAGGTTAAGATCTATATAATCAATAAAGATACCGGAGACATTCTTCTCAGCAATGATGAAGCAACGGTCGGAACCGTTATGACAGACTCATCAGATCCTGTTCTGAAGGGACTTTCTTCCATATTCGGCAGCATGAATCTCGATCTTACATATGACACCGACAAGGTTCAGATAATAAAGACCGATCTCGGAAAAATGATGTATGTAGCTACTGCCATAGAGAATACTTCATGGGTGGTTGCAAGTGCCACACCGTACAGCTTCGTTATGGATCCGACGATCTCTTCACTGAATGTGAGCCTTATCATCACACTTATACTTCTTGCGATCCTTGCTGTATTCCTGTTCCTGACTATCAAGAAATATCTTGATCCCGTTTCCAATGTTACCGAGAAGATCGGTGATATTACCGGGGGAGATTTTACTGCCGAATTAAAGCCTGAGGGCAATAATGAGATCACCACTCTCAGTGAGCAGCTGAACGGTTATATAGAGCGTATGAGAGGAATGCTGGTCCACATAACCGATATATCCGGTGAAATGTCGGAGAGTGCCGAGCAGTGCAGGGATATATCCGGTAACTTAAGTTCATCGAATGCATCACAGAGTGATTCCATTGAAAAGCTCAATGATCATCTCAGCAGCCTCAGCAGCTCAATAGATGAGGTTGCATCCGCAGCTACCGAGCTTGCCGGCGTATCATCCGGACTTGCAGTCAATTCCGATGAAGCAAGACAGTTGTGTTCTGAAACGGTAAGATCCTCCGAGGCCGGCAGAAATGAGATGAAGGGCATGACAGAGAGTGTTACGGTCCTTAACGAAACCGTAAGCGAGCTTACAGGAATCATCAGGACCACTGCAGAGACCGTGGATGAGATCAAGGGAATAACAAGTACCATAAGCGATATCTCTTCACAGACAAATCTGTTGTCACTCAATGCATCAATAGAAGCTGCAAGAGCGGGAGAGATGGGAAGAGGCTTTGCGGTTGTTGCAAGCGAGGTCGGTGCGCTTGCCAATCAGTCATCCGAGGCTGCAGCGCATATTTCAACCCTCGTTGAGACCATCACCGCAAATATTGCAAATATAAACAAGAAGGCAGATGACTGTATCAAGGATATGGAGAAATGTCTTGCGGGCGTCAGCCGCTCTAATGAATCCTTTGAGTCGATCTACAACGATATCACAAAGGCTACCGGAGCAATTACCGATATTGCGGACGGAATCGGTAAGATCAATGATGTTGCAACGAGCAATGCCGCAGCGACCCAGGAGCAGGCTGCAACGGTTACTCAGATCCTTGAACTCAGTGAGACGCTTGTTCATGACAGTGCCAAGATCTCCGGTGAGACCGAAAATCTCGCTGATGTTTCAGAGGTGCTCCATGGATTCTCCAATGATATTGAAAATGATCTGAGAAACTTTAAGCTGAGTTGATGATAAATGTCTGAAAGATGATCTAAGCTGAACCGATAAGATTTTTGTTGAAATGATAAGAAAAAAACATGGCCGGAAGCAAATGCTTCCGGCCGTTTTTTATTTTCCATGTGATCTTCAGATATGGACCTTTTCCTTCGGAAGGAATCTGATGAGCATTTCTTCCAGATCCTTACTGAGTACCGGCTTTGAAAGGTATCCGTCAAAGCCCATCGTAAGATATGTAACTTCAGATCCCTCGACGGCATTGGCGGTAAGGACTATGAAAGGTATTTCCGCATTGTGACCGCCGGCCTTTTTGATGATCTTCATGGTCTCGTATCCGTCGGGAGGCGGCATCATATGGTCCATGAGTATCAGATCGAAGTCTTCGTTCTTACAGATCTCAACGGCTCTGTCTCCGCTGTTTGCGACGGATATCTGAAGGTTTGTCTTTTTGAGAAGAGCGGATATGAGCTTGAGGTTCATCTCGATATCATCTACTACGAGGATCCTGGCATCAGGTGCATGGAAGGATTCCTTATATGCACTCCTTGAAGATGCTGTTTCCTTCTGGAGTTCGAACTTGCCTGAGGGCTGAGTATCGAGTATTCTCTGGGGAATGCTGACCGTAAATTCCGATCCTTCTCCCTTTTTGGATGAGACGGTTATGTTGCCGTCCATCATCCTGACGAGTTCTCTGCATATAGCAAGTCCGAGTCCGGTTCCTTCCACGGCCCGGTTATTGTCCTCATCGACTCTTTGGAAGACCTTAAACAGCTTAGTGATGTCCTCTTCGGAAATTCCCTGTCCTGTATCTGTCACTACGAAGGAGACCATTCCTTCCTTGTCGTTAAAGGGTGCCCATGAAACCGACAGAGTAACCTTTCCGTAGCGTGTATATTTAATGCTGTTGGACAGGAGGTTAATGAGGATCTGCTTGATCCTCTCGCGGTCACCGATGAATTCCCTTGGCATCTCCGGATCACATTTGATCTCGACAGGAAGATCCTTTTGGGCTGCACGGGGAGCAACAAGATGATAGCATTCCCTAAGAAGCTGGAATGTAGAATATCCTGTAGGACGTATTTCCATTTTGCCGGATTCTATCTTTGAGAAATCCAGTATATTGCCTATGAGGGAAAGGAGTGTTTCACCGGATTTCTGTATGTCATTTGCATATTCGAGAATGTGATCATCATTGGATTCTCTGAGTATCATTTCATTCATGCCGAGTATGGAATTGATCGGAGTTCTGATCTCGTGAGACATATTGGCAAGAAAAACACTCTTTGCTGCATTCGCCTGATTTGCCTCGGTCTTCGCATCTTCAAGGTTTTTCATCAGGTTCTGGTCGGCCGTGACATCTTCGATAAGGAAAAAAGCTCCGAGCTGGTTTTCCTTTACATCCGTGCAGATGCGATAGTCCACCTTGATCATAAGCTCATCCCCTTTGATAGTCATGGGACAGATCTGTCTGAAATTCTCAAGATGATCTCTGTCCTTGCCTTCAAGCCATGTTGAAAGAGGATATTGGTCTACAGACAGAGTATCTTCGCTTATGTCAAAAGTATCATGTGCAGTTTTATTTATATATATGCAGTTTTTCTCCGCATCAAACAGGAACAATCCTTCTTTCATGGAGTCTACGGCAAGCAGAAGAGTATTGTTCATAAGTTTTTTCGGTATATAGAACAGCGAAAAGAAAAAGAGAAGGAAACCTGCAAGTGCGTAGAACAGAACGGACCAGTCGTAAGGGAGACTGAACATCATATAAGCGACGTTCATTATGATGATCACCGATAAGGAAATAAGTATGGGAAAATATTTGAATCTGTAAAAGTTACGCGATTTCGACAGGGAAACAGTGAGCAGTACCAGTGTGAGGATGATAGGCAGATAGCAAAGGACCAGATGGACATTGAAAAGCGAGGTCGGAGTGGTCTGATATGCTATAGAACCGTCTGAAAGGGTCATGGGGTACATGGTGTACATATGACCGCTAAGGATGCTTGCGGTAAGGTTCATTACGTCAACTATGATCGCTATACGCCAGAAATCCACAAATTCCTTAAGTGATCTGAGCCGCCCTGTATATGTGAACGCAAACATCAGCAGCTGATATGTTATCAGGTCAATGCTCGAAAAATAGACCGTAAAGGCTATGTTTGTGATCGCCGGATTTATGGCGAAAGCTATTATGATGTTTGAAAAAACTGCAATAAACGCGGTTACAAATATCCTGAGTATCGAAGTGCGCAGAGGAGATTTATTTTTTGACAGAAAGAGTATAAAGATCAGAAGCAGTACATCGGATATTATTCCGGATATTATGAATATCAGTCTCATTTGTTTACACCAGTTTCTGCGGGCTGCAGGTCAAATAATAAATTCTTATGTTGTTATTTTATCACAGTATCAATTCTGTGCACAAAGTCGATTTGATATAAAGTTTATTCCTTCGGAAGCGATGTGTTATGACGAAAAGCCTACAGCGGTGTCAGGAATAATCGTTTAGTGCAGCTTTAAGTAAATTCCTGACCTTCATGCGAACCTCTTCCGGAGAAAGAATTATTACATCTCCGCTGTATTCCTTGGCAAACAGCATCATTCCGTCCATAGACGAATCGATACGTATTTTGAGCCATTCTGATGAGGGATCATTTATGCCGAGTTTATTCTGATCCTGAATGGAAAGTATTTCGGGTTTTATATTTTTCCCGAAGACATCGACCATGGTATTTATCATGGATGATCTGACCAGCAGTTTGAAATGCGTCGGTTCACCCGAATACATTACCGGGTTTTGTGCCCTGTATGCCGATTTTGATTCGATATCGGTATTACCCTTTTTTCCTCCGAAGCCGGAATATTTCTTCAGATCTGAAGATTTTGCATCGATCTCTTCTATGTACAGCATTCTGTCAACTCTAAGATTGACCGTATTATCATACTCGGAATTGCCCATTATACAGTAGTAAAATCCGTTGCTCCAAATGAGCCTCAGCGGAAGCATTACCTTTGGATAGCCCTTTTTCCGGATGAGTTCGATCTTAGAGGATCCCGGATTGAAGGCATAAGTGCCATAATCAATACCGGCAAGATTTTTATGTGAGATTATTTCTGCGAGATACGAGATTGAATCCAGTACATTTTTGTCTTCCTTCAGTATGTCATCGGCTCTGGAAGGACGATATGTCAGCATATTCTTTGACAGCGGACGCAATGAAGACAGCTTAAGAGAGATGTTCATGATATCATCAACAGCAAAATAATTGTATGTCTCGATCGCGTCATACAGAGTCATCAGCTCACTTTCAAGAAGAATGGACTCATAATAATATTTGCTTATCTTTGCAGTCTTGCAGTTCTCCGATTTTTTGACATCGATAATGTGTCTTAAGTAAAAACCGAAGTGATTATCATCATGTATATCTTCCGGTGTGGAGTATGTGGTGATGTCGTCTATTCTGAATAATCCCGGGCAGCTGTTTTCAAGACTGTCGAGCAGTCTCCCTACTGTGTGATAATTTATGTTTCCTCCACATTGCTCTGTATAGTCTTTATTTATATGTTCGGCAATTTCCGAAATGCTGAGCGGATTATTTCTGTCGCTGTGATTCTTAAGTGTAAGTATCAGATACAAAACATTATTTCTGCTCTCACTTTTTTTGCTCTTGGTTTTTTCCGGTGTTATCGGCATTTTATAAACATTCCTTCTTTTGAATTATAAATGTGCAATATTGCACATAGTATGAATCTATCATACGACTATCAGATGGCGAAGGCAAGAAACGAAAAACGATATGCAATATTGCACATTGTGTGCCTGTATCATAGGGGCATGAAAAAAACAGGAAGGAGAACAAATATGGCGATAACATTAAAGGCTAAAACAGGGAGGCTGAACGACCCTTTTGATCCTTTTAATCCGGTCGACCCTTTTGATCCTGCTGATCTTTTTGGTCCGGATACTCCTTTTGATCCGGTTGATTCTCCGCTTGAGGGGGATAAAATTCCGGACGGAGAGCTTTATATCTTTTCGTCTGAAGAATCTCAGACAGAAAGCTATAACAGGCTCAGTCCGGACGTCAGAAAGAAGATAGAAGAACTGATAAATTCGGATGATCCTCCGGGGTTCAAAGACGCTGTAGAGCTTATAAGGAATCCGAAGCGCATTATGAAGGAATGTGCTGATGGAAATATCTGGTATGCGGAGAGCACTGACAGCATTCCGAGGGATAACATAAATGACGATGATATGATCATTGTTCCGGTCAGAACCATCGTCAGGATGCCTCTTCTGATCTTTGCCATATACGCAAAGGAATATAAAGCAGCGGACATGCTCCTGTCAATGAAACGATTCAGTGATTTCGCCGGCATGATGAGCGTCAGATATCTCTCTGCGGGAAGGTGGAGATCGGATGCAGGTGACGGATACAGGCTTGTTAAGCAGGAAAAGTATTCCCGGCCTGACATGTTCATGCTCGGTGCATATATAAACTATTCCGATAGCAGAGCCCCTCTGCCGTTGTGCCACAGATTTTTTGAAAAATATGACACTTATCGAAATCCCGGCTGGCTGGATCTTAATGAAGGAGATTATGCTCCGGGTATTGATGAAAACGGAGATCACAGGAAGTATTTAACAGCATTTAATACAAGTGAGAATGATTATCATGTCCATGCGATGGAACTGGTCAGATATATTCTTGAGGCAGATGCCGTCCTTTATGAAAGGATGATGAACGAATATGAATATATCGACCTTCTGATGTATTACAGCCTGAGGCGTAATCTGAACTCATCGAAAAAAGATCTGCTTACCTTCAGAAAAATGTATGAGGCATTTGACGAATGCTATTACGATGACGGAAACATGACTGTTTCCGAAAAAACGGTGGAGGATATGCTATGGGAAAAGCTGTGGAACGTATGTGAATCGTATCATTTCGAATTCATCAGCGGATGTATAGACAAAGGATCGACAGATCTTGGCAGGATATGGAAATTCATAACCGGAAAAGACCTGTGGTTTGATGTAAACAAACTTGCTAATGAGAAAGATGGAGCTCCGCTTATTCAGGTAAAAACAGGATTTATGAACAGTAATTACTGCACCGTGAATGAAAAAGGACAGGTTACCGGATCATTCCTCGAAATGATCATCAGAAACTCTGCGGGGGCGATTTATGCAGGGAGACGCGGGCAGACCGGTAATTCCCGGTTGGACCTTGAATATCTGTTACTCAGTTGTGGTGAGGAATTATTGCTTATGGCTCTAAAGAAGGATTTCATCAGAAAGAGGGATGCGTATGATCTTATCGATATGGCCAGAGTCAAAGAGAAGGAATCGCTCATACCTGCGCTTATGCTTAAGATATATGATGAGTGGCCGTCTGTAGATCCAAAGGAAATCAGGACATTAAGTAATGGTGACATGGCTTCCGGGAAAGGTGGGATGAAAATCATATGAGCTCAAGGAAATACAGAAGGGAGCTGACGCCTTCTCACAGAAAAGATGATACGGCAAAGCTGGCAGCAGAAAGGATAAGGAATGTGCTGGGGCAGCTCAAAAGAAATTACCCTCTTTTGATAGATGCGGTGAATTTTCTTCATCCTGTTGAGGTGGAGGAATTCATTCCCGGAATATGTACTGACGGACAAAAGCTTTTCTATTATCCGGAAAGTGTTTTAAGGGAAAAGACGGATACAGCCAATATGTACAGTATCCTGCATATTATTTTCCACGGACTCCTCGGTCATTTTTACAAAGGAAATGATTACGATCAAAAAAAGCTGTCCTGGGATGTGATGGATCTTCAGGTTACGAGACTCTTTAACGAAATGGGGTTAGCACCTTCCGTTACGAATGTAAGTAATCTGTTTGAAGGTCAGTCCGGATTTTCACTCTACTACAACGCCCAAAAGGATATAAATCTTCAGAAAAGGATCAGAGGAAATATCTCATATCTGAAGAAGGTTTTTAACGGAATGCTTGATGACCATAGTACATGGGCACTTCCTCTTTTGAAACTCCGGATGCCGGAAAATACGGGGGCCGGCAAAAACGGATCCGGACATGAGATCACATGGATCGATATTACTGAAGTGATAACCGGTCTGGGAAGGATCGATATGTCAAGTGGTCTTCCGAGAGAAGTGGAAAATGCACTGCTTCGTGCGATGAGAAATGCCGGAATGAAGACCTGGGGATCGGCTTCCGCATGCATCAAGGGAGAGGAGATCGTTCCTGATGAAAAAGGAATTCTGTCATACAGGTGTCTTATTGAAGAGGCATCACGTATGACGGAAAAAGCAGATGAAGAGGATGAGATAGATCCAGCACTATATGAATACGGTCTCGAAATGTACGGTGATATTCCGCTGATAGAACCGCTTGAGCATAGATTTATCAGAAAGCTTGCTTCCGTTGTGGTTGCGGTTGATACGAGCGGATCATGCATGGACTGTCTCAGAGAATTTCGAACAGAGACTGTGGAGATATTCAGTGAGATATGTGAAATGGGATCAATGGAGCGTCTGCACTATCTTGAATGTGATGCGGATATCACTTTTGAAAAGGAATATCCGGATATACGGGAAATGGAAGACGAAAAGAATAATTCGCATTGTTTTGCGGGATTCGGAGGTACGGATTTTAATCCGGTTTTTGACCGGATAAGGAAATATGAAGAGGACGGAGAGAGGATAGATTTTCTTGTCTATTTTTCCGACGGCATGGGAGATTACCCTTCCGAGGATCCCGGATATCCCGTGTATTATGTTTTCCCGGAAAAACAATATATTGAGTGGGCAGAGATGTTTACTCCGTCGTGGGTGAGGAAAATGGTACTTGATAAAAAAGGAGGTGCCTGATGTTTGAAGACCTTTTTAATGTTGAAGATGAGCCCGCCTGCGGGAAAGATATGATCAATCTTTCGAACAAAAGGGACAGCAAATGGCTCGAAGTAGTTCTTGATGATTATGTTCGTGACATGAATTACCGTTCGGCAGCGGCTCTGCTTTTATCCGTAAAGGAATATAAAAGTGCGGACCGTGTAAGGAAGTGCAGGATCCTGGATGATGTGATAAGCATTTTGTCCGGGATGAAATCTGAAGGCAGTGATCATAAGGCTGTTTTCAAAAGTCTGATCTCAAAGGGCCTGATCACGGTAAGCGATGCTTCTTACTGTATAAGAGGTTTCAGGGATAAGGATTTACATGAACTGATCCCTCTTATGATCCTTGCAGAGAACGGATTTATCGCTTGCGGAAAGGAGAATATATGATGATCAAAACAGGACAGAAAACCACATACGGCATAAATGAAGCTAAGGATGAGATGAAGGCAGGAATAGAAAGTTACTTTGTGACTGATAAGGACGGGAAATATATTTATGATCCCGTTAACAGACTTCCATTCTATCTGTTCGGTGCTCCAGGAATAGGCAAGACCCAGATCACAAAACAGGTTGCGGATGAACTCGGCATAGGGTTTGTGAGCTTTTCCGTGACACATCATACACGCAACTCTATCATAGGTCTTCCCGTTATCAGTGATCTGGAAAACGGCGAGAAATATACTCAGTATTCGATGTCTGAGGTGATCGCTGCCGTGATGCGCGAAAAGGAAAAAGGATTTGACAAAGGGATCCTTCTCCTTGATGAATTCAACTGTGCATCGGATACGATCATGCCTGTGATGCTTGCGTTCCTTCAGTCGAGAAACATAGGATTGTACTGCCTTCCGGATGACTGGGTAATAGTGCTGTGCGGCAACCCTGAGGAATATAATTCATCCGCTAAGAAATTCTCGCCCGCTATTATGGACAGAGTCAGGAAGATTGAGATCGTTCCGGAGGATGCGGACTTTTTTGAATATGCCGAAAAAAATGATTTTAACGGTTATGTTGTGAGTTTTCTGAAACTGTATCCTCACAATATCTACAGGGTAACAAATGTTAAGACAGGTGCGGAGACCGTAACGATGAGAGGATGGGAGAATCTGTCGCGTACAATAGATGCGTATAGAATTGCAGGTCGTACTCTTACACAGCATACGGTACAGCAATTCATCAAGTCGGATAAGATCGCAAGTGATTTCTGGAATTATTACTGGCTTAACATCAATTCGTTCGATGATGAGCAGATGCGTCAGATAGTAAACGGACAATATGATGACGATCTGATCAGAGCCTTTGATGAGAGAGATATTCAGTTCGCAGACGGAGCTTTGGAGGTGATCGAAAGGGAACTTATCAGGAATGCCGCATATGAAAAGCCTAAAGCAATGTCCGGAAAGATCAGTAATGTCTTTGATTTTTTTGAAAAGACAAGGATAAATCATTCTCTGTGCGAGAAGTTCTTTCTGCATATCACCGCAAACGAGCAGCTTTGTGATCTGATGCGTAAGGTGAAGAATGAAAAGTATCTCGAAACAGCGAGAAGAATGTATGGAATTGCAGTATAAGGAGGCATGGTAATGGTTATTAATCCGGTTGTTTATAACGAAGACAAGGGAAGTGATATTTTCTCATCCAACCTTGAAAAGGGAATAATCCACGTTGTGGGGGAGGTGTGCGATGAAATGGCCGCATCTGTCACCGCACAGATCCTGGACCTTCTTGCAAGAGCGGGAAGCAAGGTCAGTGATATCAATCTGTATATCAATTCTCCCGGAGGGAGCGTTTCTGCGGGGCTCGCAATATATGACACCATGAAGTATGCGGAAAAACAGGGATGCAGCATCAATACATTCTGTATCGGAAGAGCTGCATCGATGGGGGCGGTACTTTTGTCCGGAGGGACTAAGGGACACAGATTTATTCTTCCGCATGCTGAGGTTATGATCCATCAGCCTTCGGGAGGAATGGAAGGACAGAGCAGTGACATGCTCATTGCGGCAGACCATATCAGAGATACAAGAGAAGTGCTCAATAAGATCCTGGCCGAAAATTCCGGCAAGGAAATTGACGAGATCAGGGAATGTACGGACAGGGATTACTGGATGAAGGCTGATGAGGCAGTCAGTTTTGGAATCGTTGATGCGGTGCTTTGATGATCCGGGATGTATACGATGCCCCGCAGACTGTAAGTTGTATTGCCCTTGGCAGATTAACGGAGGTATGAATATGTACGATATGTATTATGATTTTTATAAGAGAAGGGTGCCCTATCTGAAGCTTGAAAAAAGGCAGATTGAGAACTACAGCGCCGAGAGGATAATCATGAAGAATACCAATTTTGAATCCGAATTCAGCGATTATTCGGCTCCGCTTAAAGATTACAAAAAGCGCTATCAGAGAGAAAACAGTACAGAGTATTATGACAGTGATGTCAAGTATATGAAGGTCATTCTTGTGAGTAATGATCTTAACCGTATCCGAAAGTCGGCAATGATCCTTGCAGACGGATACAGCGGCGCCGCATATGACGATGATGATGACGGACTCGAGATCGAATACTGTGATGAAGACGGTAATGATATGAGTACATACAGTGACATCTTCGAGATTGAGCTTGGAAAGGATATGGCAGATGAAAGAGTGGCCGGTAATCCTTATATCATCAAGACCGGAACCATCGTAAGCGTTGCAACGAAAGTATTTAACTGCGGAGGCATTCTTTTCAGTGGACTTGAGACGGGTAATCTCGGAGAACAGTGCTCCGCAATAGCATCAGTCTCTGCTCAGAATGTTTTTGTCGGGATAACCGAGGAAATGAAGGATCTTCCTGAGATCAGAAGGCTGATGCTTGAAAGAGGCTTCGACATCATAAGGCTTCCTGATGTAGATCCCGCATATTACAGGAGGGTTGCGGACGAACTGATAGAATTCGGTAAGGTCGGGTTCGCCACTGAAGAGCTCAAAGAGACTGTTATCGGAGGCGTTATCAGAAAGTGCGGTAAGTATATCAGTGAGGAACGTATAAGCGCAGCTCTTACGATGGGAAGACTCAGAATGAAGGAGTCTGACAGGTGTCTTAAACCTGAACATTTTGAAGACTGCAAGATCGGAAGAGCACA